>NZ_BAAAQM010000001.1:305933-479294 GCF_039531675.1 Catenulispora subtropica | reverse complement strand
TCTCGGGCTTGAGGTCGAACACCGCGTGGTGCGTGTAGGCGGCCTGGGTGAGGTAGCCGCCGGTGGTGTGCAGGATGCCCTTCGGCTTACCGGTGGTACCGGACGTGTAGAGGATGTACAGCGGCGTCTCGCTGTCGAAGGCCTGCGGCGTGTGCTCGGTGCTGGCCGCGCCGACGGTGTCGTGCCACCAGACGTCCTTCTCGCCCCAGGCCACGTCCGCGCCGGTGCGCTTCACGACGAGCACGTTCTCTATGCTCTCGGCGCCTGTCACGGCCTCGTCGGCGTTCGCCTTCAGGTTCACCGTGCCGCCGCGGCGGTGGTAGCCGTCGGCGGTGATGAGCAGCTTGGCGCCGGCGTCGTCGATGCGGGCGCGCAGGGCGTCGGGGGAGAACGCCGCGAACACCACGGAGTGCACCGCGCCGATGCGGGCGCAGGCCAGCATCGCGACCGCGGTCTCCGGGATCATCGGCATGTAGATCGCGACCCGGTCGCCCTTGGCCACTCCCAGCGCCGTCAGCGCGTTGGCGGCCTTGGAGACCTCGTCCTTGAGCTCGGCGTAGGTGATGGCGCGGGAGTCCCCGGGCTCACCCTCGAAGTGGATCGCCACCCGGTCGCCGTTGCCGGCCTCGACGTGGCGGTCGACGCAGTTGTAGGCGACGTTCAGCGTGCCGCCGACGAACCACTTGGCGACCGGCTTCTCCGACCAGTCCAGGACCTCGCTCCACTTGGTGTCCCAGGACAGGCGCTCGGCCTGCTTCTCCCAGTACGCCAGCCGGTCCGCCTCGGCCGCGTCGTAGGCGTCGGCCTTGACGTTCGCGGCGGCGGCGAAGGCCGCGGGCGGCGCGAAGCGGCGTTCCTCGTGCAGCAGGTTGGAAAGGGCCTCGTTCGACACCGTCTCTCCTCGTTCGATCCTTTATGGCAGCGGTCACACTGTATCCACGCTGAAGCACACCAAGAGAGGGGCGTCCGCACAAGGTTTTGGCGTCTATTGGTATAGACCTTTTACCTTTAGGGGGAACTTCGGATGGCTTCGAGCGTGGTGGGAACAGCGGTACGCCGCCCACCGGGACCCATTACGGCGGGCGGCGTGCTCTATGGTGCCGCTTGGTGATCTACGCTCGATCAACAGTCGATGACCCCACTAGCGAGGCCAGGTCGGCAGCACCTGCTTCCCGTGCGTCTCGTTGGCCACGCCGGCGCAGGAGCCGTAGAAGGCCAGCAGCGCGGTCGCCAGTCCGAACCACCCGCCGACCTTGGTCAGGCTGTCGGGGTCGGCGCTGTTCTGGAACTGGCCCAGGGCCAGGAACAACCAGGTGAGGGTGAGGCCGGCGGTGGTCAGCAGGGTCGCCCCGCTCGTCTTCAGGGCGGCCAGGGTCAGGTAGACCCCGATGATCGTCCAGCCGAGGAAGTACAGGCCCATCGACTTGTAGTCGGCGCCGGTGCTCCCGTGGGCCCAGTAAGTGGTCAGCCAGAAGGCTCCTAGGACGCCGAAGAAGGTCGCGCTGAACGTGTTGCCGCGCCGGTACTCCCACATGGACATCAGGACCGACACCAGGCCGCCGAAGACCACGGCGGTGGCGGCGGTCAGCGTGGTGAGTCCGGCCTCCTTGATCAGGCCGGTGTTGTGGAAGGACAGCAGTCCCAACGACATGGCCAGGCCGGACAGGCCCAGCGGTGCCGGATCGCCCAGCCGCGCCCCGGTGGTGGTGGTCTCGCTCACGACTTCGTCTCCCCTTCGTCGTGTGTCGCAGCGGATCCTCATTGGTCCGCTCTCCCACCACGGTAGGAATTAGCTGCCAAATCAGGACAGAGCGGATAAGAGGTCGATCTCCGGACGGCTTGTGCGGCGCGTTCAACGGGTGACCAACGGAAGCCGAGCGGTCGAGGTGGTGCGATCAGCGGTGGTTTAGGCGTTCACGCACTTCACGGGTGTGGCGGCGGGCCACCGGGATCGGCGTGCCGCCGACGATCACGGTCAGGTGGCCGCTCTCCCACCGGGCTTCGGAGACGGCGTCCACGCGGACCAGGAAGCGGCGGTGGGTGCGGGCGAAGCCGACACTGGACCAGTGTTCTTCCAGGACCGCCAAGGGGATGCGGACGAGGTGATTGCTCGTGGCCGTGTAGAGACGGACGTAGTCACCCTGCGCCTCGGCGTAGGCGACGTCCTGGCGCGGGATGAACCGAGTGACTCCGGCCAGTTCCACCGGGATGACGTCGTAAGGCCCGGTTTCCGCGGTCGTTCTGGGCGCCGCGGCGGGCGTCATTCTCCGGATGGCCTCGGCGAGGCGTTCGGAGCGGACCGGTTTGAGCAGGTAGTCGGCGGCGTGCAGATCGAAGGCCTCCAGTGCGAACTCCTCATGGGCGGTCACGAAGACGATCCACGGCGGGGTGGCGAACTGGTTGAGGACAGCGGCTATCTCCAGGCCGTCCAGCCCCGGCATCCGGATGTCCAGGAAAAGGGCGTCCACCGGGGAGTTCTTCAGGACCCTCAGAGCCTCCGCGCCGTCGTTGGCGGTCAGCACCGAGGTGATGCGGGGGTCGCGGGACAGGAGGTAGGCCAGCTCGGCGACGGCCGGCGGTTCGTCGTCGACCACGAGGACTCGCAGGCCTGCCGACGGAGCGATGGTCATGCGGTCTGCCGTCCCTGCTTCTTGGGAATCCGGATCACCACCGTGGTACCCGCTCCAGGCCGGGACTCGATCTGCAGGCCGTGGGACGTGCCGTAGACCGCGCGCAGCCGCTCGTGGACGTTGGACAGACCGACGGAGGTGCGGGTGCCCGGCTCGGCCGGGGCGAGGGCCTCCTGCAGGACGTCGGCGCTTATCCCCACGCCGTCGTCCGCCACGGTGATGCGGTAGTCGTGGCGTGTTTCCTCGGCGGTGATGGTGACGTGGCCAGGGCCTGGTTTGCCTTCCAAGCCGTGCCGCACTGCGTTCTCCACTATGGGCTGAACGCATAGGAAGGGAACTTCTACAGGAAGTACCTCGGGAGCGATGCGTAGTGTCACCTGGAGGCGTTCGCCGAAGCGCGCTCTTTCCAGCAACAGGTAGCGGTCCACGCAGCGCAGTTCCTCAGCGAGCGTGGTGAACTCGCCGTGCGCGCGGAACGAGTAGCGCGTGAAGTCTGCGAACTCCAAGAGGAGCTCCCGCGCGCGCTGCGGGTCCGTCCGCGTAAAAGAGGCGATCGCTGTCAGGGAGTTGTAGACGAAGTGCGGGGAGATCTGCGCCCGTAGCGCCCTGAGCTCGGTCTCCATCAGACGGGTCCGGGAACGGTCGAGCTCGGCCAGCTCGATCTGGGTGGCGACCCAGTAGGCGACCTCTCCTACCGCCCGCACCAGGGCGACAGAGGTACTGGGGCTGTAGACGGCCAGGGTGCCGATCGCCGAGCTGCCGCCTTCATCACGGATCCCGCCGATGCTGCTCGGCGGGATGATCGGGGCGACGACGGCGTGCCGGAGCACGCAGGACTCACTGCCGCAGTGCACGTCGTCCGGTCCCAGGACCCGCAGGTCTCCGGAGTCGAGGGCCCCGACCGAGAGCTCGTAGGAATTCTGGGAGTGCCGGTGCTGGCCCGCGCCGTCCCAGCTCAGGATGCGGTCGGTGTCGTGGAAGGCCAGGGCCGCGGTGCCCAGCAGCGGTCGCAGGTGCCGGGCCGCGCGGCGGGTGGAGTCCGGGGTGAGCCCGGCCCGCAGCGGGGGTCCGGCCAGGGCGACCGCGTGCATGGCGGCGTACGCCGCGCGCTCGGCCGACGTGCCGGCCAGCCGGTGCCGCTGGACGGCGCGGGACACCGCGACCGCCGGGGCGATGAGGGCGGCCACGATGCCGACGGTGGCGGGGTTCGATGCCACATGCCCCAGTCTGATGGGATCAGGGTTCGAAGTCGAGGGCAAAGCGGCGGGGCGCGCGTGTCGGCGGCCGGAATCCGTCGCACACGGCGAACGATCGTGCTATTTTTGGACCGTGAGCAAGGGCGAGGAGACCCGCAGGGCGGTGCTGGAGGCGGCGGTGGACGTCGCGGCGTCCGGCGGCCTGGCCTCGCTCACCATCGGCTCACTCGCTGAGCGGACGGGCATGTCCAAGAGCGGCCTGTTCGCGCACTTCAAGTCCAAGGAAGCGCTCCAGATCCAGGTCCTGGAGTTCGCCGGCGAGACCTTCGTGGAGGACGTCATCCGGCCCGCGCTCTCCGCGCCGCGCGGCGAGAAGCGGATCACCGTGCTGTTCGAGAGCTGGCTGGGGGTGTCCCGCGAGGGGGGCGCGGAATGCCTGTTCACGTCGGCGGCGTGGGAGTACGACGACCAGCCGGGCGCGGTGCGGGACCGCCTGGTCCGCATGTATCTGGACTTCAACGACTCCGTGGCCCAGATGTTCCGGACCGGGATCGCCGAAGGCTTCTTCGCCGAGGACGCCGACCCCGAACAGTTCGCCCACGACCTGCACGGGATCATGCTCATCCACTTCCAGGCGCGTCACCTGCTCGGTGACGCCAAGGCCGAGGACCGGGCGCGCCGCGCCTTCACCCGGCTGATCGAATCCAACCGCTGAGAGGGGATCGTCCCATGTCTTCCGCGTCTTCTTCGTCGGGCAAAAAAAGCACGATCGTTCGTGCTAAAAAGGTGGTGGCGGTCGGTGCGCTGCGCACCACGTTCCGGGTGCTGGAGGTCCTCGCGCCGGGGCCCGGCGCGCGCTGGGCCGAGCGGATCTGGCTGACCGTGCCCAAACAGCCGTGGCGTCCCAAGTCCCTGCCGCCAGTCGCCGAGGGTGAGCCGTTCACTATGCGGATCGGGGCCAGCACGGTGCGGGGCCGGACGTGGGGCGAAGGGCCGACTGTCTACCTGATGCACGGATGGGGAGGGACAGCTGAGCAGCTTGACGCTTTCGTGCAGCCATTGGTGGACGCGGGGCATCGCGTGGTGTCTTTCGATGCGCCGGGGCATGGGAACTCCACGCAGAGCATGGCCGGTCGTGGTCTCTCGACTCTTCCGGAGTTCATAGAGAGCTTGCGTACCGCTGTGGAGCGCTATGGGGAACCCCACGCTGTGATCGCGCACTCCTTCGGTGCGGCCGCAGTCGTTCTGGCGGTGCTCGACGGTCTTCCGGCCGGTCGTGTCGCAGTGATAGCGCCGATGTCCGACCCGATCGGGTTCTCTTATGAGTTCGCGAAGATGCTGGGGTTCGGGGAACGTATAAGGACCCGGTTCCTCAAGGTCCTGGAACAGCGTGTGGGGGCGTCCATGGACGTCTACGACATCCCCAAGCGCATGCGCGTTGTGGACCCGGCTACGCTTCCGCCTCTGCTGATCGTCCACGACCTCGGGGACCGTCAGGTGCCGGTGTCATCTGGAGAGCGTCTGCAGGCGATGTGGCCCGGTGCGGAGTTCGATCCGTGGACGAGTCTCGGGCACTTCCGGATCCTGATCGATCCGGACGTGGTGGGGAAGATCGTGGCCTTCAGCTCGGTGCCACGAACGCTTCCGGTCCCATGACGAAGTCGGGGTCGACCTGTGCGCCGAGGTCCACGCCGGTCGCGCGGTCGCCCCATGCCTTGGCGTTCTTCAGATGGAAGTGGATCGCCTGCCGGGTGAACTTGGCCCAGTCCTGCGATACCGAGTCCACCTCCAGCTGAAGGCGTGCCAGGGCAGTGCGGTTAGTCGGCTCCAGGGAGTCGAAGCCCTTGTCGC
Source organism: Catenulispora subtropica (assembly GCF_039531675.1). Taxonomy (NCBI): domain Bacteria; kingdom Bacillati; phylum Actinomycetota; class Actinomycetes; order Catenulisporales; family Catenulisporaceae; genus Catenulispora; species Catenulispora subtropica. Next base: position 473,617 of record NZ_BAAAQM010000001.1, on the reverse strand, counting down.
GGCCCTGTTCCTGGGCGCGGACATACGTAGACGCGCCCAGGCAGGCCACAAGGTCGGCGCCGGTGTGCTCGCGAAGGTAGGTGACGTCCTCCGGACCGGTGACCTTGTTGCCGACCACGCGGATGGTGACGTCGTACTCCCTCGCGTACTCCCGGTACTGCTGGTAGACGGACACCGACTTCCGGGTCGGCTCCACCACCAGGCAGGTCAGGTCGAAACGGGTGAACAGGCCGGAGGCGAAGGCGTCGGCGCCCGCCGTCATGTCCATCACCAGGTACTCGTCGGGGCCGTCCACCAGATGGTTCAGGTACAGCTCGGCCGCGCCGACCTTGGAGTGGTAGCAGGCCACGCCCAGGTCCTGTTCGTCGAAGCCGCCGGTCACCATCAGGCGGACGCTCTCCAGGTCGCCGGCGAGCCGTGTCGCGCACAGGCTGTGGACGGGGTTGTCCTCGTCGAGCCGGAGCAGGCGCGAGCCACGGCCCGGGGGCGTGGTCTTCACCATCGCCTCGGCGTCGGCGATGCGCGGGTTGTCGCCGCGCAGGTGGTCCTTGATCTCCCGCAGGCGCGCCGCCATCGGGGTCAGCGCGGCGGTCTCCGCGTCGGACAGGCCGAGCGCCGCGCCGAGGTGCTGGTTGATGTCCGCGTCCACCGCGACCACGGGTCGGCCGCCGGCCGCGAGGTGCCGGATGAGCAGGGCTGAGACCGTCGTCTTGCCGCTGCCGCCTTTGCCGACCAGGGCGATGCGCATGCCGGACCTCCTTGCGCGGGGAGAGGGAACCACGGCGCGGGCCCCCGGAGGGGTCCGCGCCTGATGACAACCGTTTTCAATAAAACGGGTACGCGCCGAGTCTCGGCGTCCCGGCGGCGGCGCGTCAACAACGCGTCCTCCGATCGGGTGGCGGCCCCACTACCGGCCAGTAGGTAGAGTCCGGGGCATGGACAGCAGCTCCCCGATCCGGCGCCTGGCCGCCGCCCCCAACGCCGCTGCCGCGGCGGAGACCGCGCGCCAGGCCGTGGACCGCGTCCGCGGCCACAAGGTCCTGCGCAGCCAGTCCTCTCGCGTCACCGCCGAGTCCCAGCTCCGCGGCGCCCGCGCCTCCGCGGCGCTGGGCTCCCTCAGCGAACCGGGCACCGACTGGCCGCTGGAGGAAGTCCGCCGCCGCACGGACCTCGGGGACGAAGACGGCTCCGGCCACCTCCGCGGCGCTCTCCGCATCTCGGGCGAACTGGGTGCTCTGGCGGCGGTCTGGAAGCGCTCGCCGATCCAGGCCCTGTCCCGGATGCATCTCCTGGCCGCCGCCGGCTCGGTCGACCCCGACCACGTCGGCCGCCCGCGCGACCCCGAGGCCGCGGCACTGCTGACCGCCTTGGCGAACGACCTGCGGGATCCGGAGTCGGCCTCGGTCCCCGCAGTAGTCGTCGCCGCGGCGGTTCACGCCGAGCTCCTCATCGCCGAGCCCTTCGGCTGGGGCGACGGTCTCCTGGCGCGGGCCTCCTCGCGCCTGATCCTCGCCGACCGCGGTCTGGACCCCCAGTCGCTCGCCGTGGTCGAAGCCGGCCACGTCGACCTGGGCGTCGAGGCGTATCTGGACGCCGCGCGCGGCTACGCCGGCGGGACTGAGGAAGGCCGCGCCGCGTGGCTCGACCACTACGCCGAGGCGGTCGCGCTCGGCGCGCGCGAGTCGCTGGCGGTGTGCGAGGCGATCATGCGGGGTTAGGCCCCGCGGCGGCTGATGCGTGAGCCGCCGGGGCCGCCCCCGCTGCCCCTTCTACTTCCCGGCCGCCAGCGCCGCGCCGCCGTTCACGTCCAGCACCACGCCGGTCGTGAAGCCGTTGCCGGCCAGGAACAGCACCGCTTCGGCCACGTCGTGCGGCTGGCCGACGCGGCCCACCGGCGTGGCGGCGGCCTGCTGGGCCATGAAGCCGTCGCGGTTCTCGCCCAGCGGGTGCCACCAGGCCGTGTCGATCACGCCCGGGGCCACCGCGTTGACGCGGACCGGGGCGAGCTCGCTCGCGAGCGGCGGGACGGACGCGTCCAGGGCGCCGTTGGCCGCCGCGAGGGCGACGGTGCCGGGGAAGGCGGCACGGGAGCTGCCGGCGCCGATGAAGGTCACCGAGGCGTGCTCGGACAGGTGCGGCAGAGCCGCCTTCAGGACGCGCAGCTGGGCGAACACCTTGCCCTCGAAGCCCTCGCGGAGCGCCTCGTCGGTGAGGTCGGCCAAGGCGCCGAGGCCGACCATGCCGCCGCTGACGGCGAGCACCAGGTGGTCGATCTCGGTGTCGGCGGCCGCGAACAGCGCGTCGACGTCGGCCTGGCGGGTGGCGTCGGCCTCGAAGACCTGGACCGGGTGGCCGATGCGCTCGGCGGCCGCGTCCAGGCGCTCCTTGCTGCGGCCGGTGATCAGCACCCGCGCGCCGCCCGCGGCGAACGAGCGGGCGATCTCCTCGCCGATGCCGTGGCTGGCGCCGATGACATAGACGGTCTTGCCGGTGAACGTGCCCTGCGTGGACATGGGGTCCCCTCCGTCGGATGACTCTTTGTCGAAACGATCCGTCTCGACAATTATTGCCGAGACGACGCGTCTAGACAACTCGGCTAAGCTGCGGGACATGGAGCGCCCCCACACCGGAAGACGCCGCAACGAGGCGGCCCGCGAGGCGGTCATCGACGCCGCGATCGCTCTGCTGCAGGACGTCGGCTACGAAGGTTTCACGATCGAGCGCCTGGCCAAGGACGCCGGCGTGGGCAAGCAGACGGTCTACCGCTGGTGGCCGTCGAAGGCGGCGGTGGTCGCCGAGGCGATCGGCACCCGCGCGCAGCACACCATCCCGCTCCCGGACACCGGCGCCCTCGGCACCGACCTGGCCGAGTTCTTCCAGACCACCTTCCGCCAGTCCGAGGACCCGGCGGTCATCAACCAGCTGAAGCACATGATGGCGGCTTCCATCGAGAACCCCGAGACCGCCGCACCGTTCAAGGAGTTCCTGGCCAACCGCCGCGCCAGTCTGCGCTCTTTGCTGGAGCGCGGCGCCGCCCGCCACGAGATGGCCGACGGCACCGACCTGGACTTCCTGACCGACCTCGCCTACGGCCTGCTCTGGTACCGCGGCCTGATCGGCCACCGGCCGCTGGACGACGACGCCGCCCGCAAGCTCGCCGCGGCGCTGGTCGCCGCCAGTGCGCCTGCGCCCTCAGCGCCCTCGGACTCGTAGCCGACAACGCTCTCCGAAAACAAAAGGTCAGCGGTGCCGCTATACGGCGGCACCGCTGTAATAAGGGACATCGAGAACGAGTTAACAAGCGTCTTTGTCCGTAGTCGCCTTCCAGGTCCTTGTTCTTGCTCTCCGTCTGCCTGGCTGGCTGGCCCCTTAAGGGGTCGGTCTTTGCGTGGGTTCCCGATCGATGTCGAGGTCTGGCGGCCTTGTACCAACCATTCCTTCTCTTTGAGTTGGAGGTCACCTGGCCTTGTTTTCCTTTCTACGACCGTTACGGGGCGCTGCCAAGTGCTACTGGTGGGTTTTTACTTCTCGTCGACCGAATGGAGGGATCAGGGCGCCTCATCCTGATCAGTGGCCCCAGTCGTCGTCAGGAGTCCCGCGGGGGACCGCTGTGTGGGCTCGATCCGGCCCCCGCGCGTGGGCCTCGCTAGGGTGAAGTCATGCGTGCCATCACGATCGCCGAGCCCGGTGGGCCCGAGCAGTTGGTGTGGGCCGCGGTGCCCGATCCGGTCGCCGGTGCCGGCGAGGTGCTGATCGAGGTCGCGGCGACGGCCGTGAACCGTGCCGACATCCTGCAGCGCATGGGTTTCTACACGCCGCCGCCCGGCGCTTCGCCCTATCCCGGGCTGGAGTGCTCCGGACGGGTCGTGGAGGTCGGCTCCGGGGTCACCGGCTTCGTGGTCGGTGACGAGGTGTGCGCCCTGCTCTCCGGCGGCGGCTACGCGCAGCGCGTCGCGGTGCCCGCCGGGCAGGTCGCCCCGTTGCCGGAGGGCATGAGCCTGTTGCACGCGGGCGGCCTCATGGAGACTGTCTGCACTGTGTGGTCGAACGTCTTCATGCTGGCCGGTCTGTCCGCCGGGGAGACCTTCCTCGTGCACGGCGGCTCCAGTGGCATCGGCACTACCGCGATCCAGCTCGCCCACCAGCTCGGAGCCCGGGTCATCGTCACGGCCGGGACCGAGGCGAAGCTCCAGGCCTGCCGCGACCTCGGCGCCGACCTCGCGGTGAACTACCGCGACGAGGATTTCGTGGAACAGGTGCGCAAGGCCACCGACGGCCACGGTGCCGACGTCATCCTCGACAACATGGGCGCCGCCTACCTGGACCGCAACGTCCAGGCGCTGGCCGTGAACGGCCGTCTGATGATCATCGGGCTGCAGGGTGGCGTCAAGGGCGACGTGAACCTCAACACTCTGCTCACCAAGCGGGCCAGTGTCACCGCCACGACGCTGCGCGCCCGGCCGGCTCGGGAGAAGGCCGAGATCGTGGCGGCCGCCCGCGACGCGGTGTGGCCGCTGATCGAGGCCGGTCGCTTCCGCGTGGTGGTGGACCGGGTGCTGCCGGTCGAGCAGGCGGCGCAGGCGCACCGGATCGTGGAGGAGAGCGGGCACGTCGGCAAGGTCGTGCTGGATGTGGCGACGGGAAGCGGCGGGTGACCGCCGAGTCGCGCGCGTGGAACATAGGGACGGATACATGACGGGAATGACCGGCGACATCTTCGGAGCGATGAATATGAGCTTGAACACGGACCCCGAGCACGATGGCGATCTGCCCGGCCGGGTGATCGTGGTGCCCGCCGGCGGGGACGAGGACGAGTCCGGCGAGAACCCGATGAACGTCGCCGAGATGGTCGAGCAGCCCGCCAAGGTGATGCGCATCGGCTCGATGATCAAGCAGCTGCTGGAGGAGGTCCGCGCCGCGCCTCTGGACGAGGCCAGCCGCGCCCGCCTGCGCGAGATCCACCGCTCCTCGATCGCCGAGTTGGAGAAGGGCCTGGCCCCGGAGCTGGTCTCCGAGCTGGAGCGGCTGTCTCTTCCGTTCGCCGAGGACGAGGTCCCCAGCGAGTCCGAGCTCCGGATCGCGCAGGCGCAGCTGGTCGGCTGGCTGGAAGGGCTCTTCCACGGCATCCAGACCGCCCTGTTCGCGCAGCAGATGGCCGCGCGGGCGCAGCTGGAGCAGATCCGCCGCGCGCTTCCGCCCGGCTCGGTTCCCCCCGGCATGGCCGGAGGCGAAAACGAGCAGCCGGGTCGCATCAGCGGCGCGGGACCGTACCTGTAGCCAGTCCGGCGCCTTCCAGGAAGGCGTCCAGGACCTTCTGGTAGTTCTCCGTCCACCACGGCACCAGGGCCGCGGTGGCGGGGAACAGAGAGTCCGCCCGGTGGTCGGCGTGGTGGTACCGCCACACCGGGATCCAGAAGTCGGTGAGGCGCTCCCACCAGACGCGGCGCACCGAGTCCGCGAGCTCCCCCTCCGAGAATTGCGGGCGGGACGTGACGTAGCCCGCGATGAACATACGCACCAGGTCCAGGTCGAGCTGACCGGAGATCTGCTCGGTGAAGAAGACGAGCGCGGTACTCACCACTTCGTCCCCACAGGGACCTACCGCGGTCTTCTCCCAGTCGATGATGGCGGTGACGTGGCTGCCGGGTCCCAGAGCCGACCACATGACGTTGCCGCCATGGAAGTCCCCATGGATGTAGCCGACGGCGCCGGCCGCACCCGGTGCCGGGCGTAAGTGCGCCACCTCGGGAATGAGGGCAAGACGTTCCCTGAGCCGGTGCGCACAGAGGAGATCCATCATGTCGGGATCGGGGCGTGCGACGACCAGCGTTAAGAGTTGTTCTGCTTCAGCGAGAGCACATTGCTCCGACTTGGTGGTGACGAACAGAGGCTGCGGAACACTTGGAAGGACCTGAGCCAAGCCGCTGTGGATGTCTGCTAAGAGGGTGCCCAGATAGTGCGCATCAGCCTCCTGCATATGAAGTCCGTAGCGGTGCACCCCGCTCTTCCAGGGGAAGACCGCGAGAGGACGCCCGCGAACATAAGAGACTGTGCGGCCGCGGAGATCCCTTAGGGGAGCCACCGCAGGGATCCCCAAGGTCTGTAATCGGATTACGGCTTCGTGCTGCCAGTGCAGCGTCTGCGCCGCACTACGCCGTCGGCCATGCTCGTCGGGCAGCCCCGTCCCGTGGCCACGCCACGGCAGGTAGTGTTTCAGGAAGTAGCTCTGGCCCGCAGAGATCACCCGATACGACCGATTGAGCAGCCCGCTGTCGACGACGCGGAAGCCGGACGGTGCCGGAAGGCCGAACCGCAGGAACAGGCCCTCGAGCATTGCCGAAGTCCCTGACATGCGCGCACTCTATCTCCCGGAACCTCCTTAACCAGGGCTTTATGTTGTCTGACTAGCCTCGTGTGAACCGGTGGACATCCGGGGTATCGTCCGGCGAGACGATACGTCGCGGCCCTGAGATGGTCGCGGGCCGTGAGAAGGGCGACGGGCCTATGGCGAGTTCGGCGAGGGGGCGGCGTCGCGCCCCTAAACGCCGACGCCGGAACTCCCCGGGCCGGGTCCTGGTTCTGGTCCTGGTCAGCACGGTGCTCGTGGCGGGAACCGGCGCGGCCATCGGCTACGCATCGCACTTGTTCGCCAAGCATCAGGGCACCGCGAACGCCGAGGCCGCGAGCCCGGCCGGGGAGCCCACGGCCGACTCCGGGCAGGCGACGAGCAGTGCCGCGGCCAAGAGCCCGGCGCCGTCGACCGGCAGCGCGCCGGCCAGGTCACATCCTCCGATTCCCAAGGCCAGCGGGCCGGGCACCGTCACCACCCTGAACGTGGCCTCGGCGGACAGCGATCTGACGAACCGCCCGGTCGTGGTCTACCGCCCGGCGGTGCCGCCCGGCACGGTGCTGCCGGTCGTGTACCTGCTGCACGGCGTGCCGGGCGAGCCGGACCGGATGATGGAGGCGGTGAAGGACACCCTGGACAAGGCCTTCACCAGCGGGAGCGAGGCGCCGTTCGTGGTGGCAGCCCCGACCGGCGGCGGCAACGCGCACGACGACACCGAGTGGGCCGACGCCGCCGACGGCAAGGACATGGTCGAGACCTACCTCGTCAAGGACGTGATCCCGGCGGTGGAGGGCCCCGAGCCGCTCCCGGCCGGCATGCGGGCGGTCGTCGGCTTCTCCATGGGCGGATACGGCGCGGCCAACCTGGCGCTGCGGCACCCGGACTTGTTCGGCCAGTTCGCCTCGCTGGCCGGCTACTTCCATGTCGACGACCCGGCGGGGATGTTCGGCGCGGACAGCAAGCTGGTGGCCGCCAACACCCCGGACGCACTGGTCAAGCAGGCCGCCGGCAAGCGGGTGCTGCTGCTGGAGGACCAGGACGAGCCCGATCCGCTGATCAACGGGGAGGCCGAGGAGTTCGCCAAACGGCTGCACGACTGCGCGTGCGACGTCGACCTGAACTGGCACCTCGAGCCCGGCGGGCACAGCTACGACTTCGTCACCGACTCGTTTCCCACGGTCATAGGGTTCCTGGACCAGGGGTTCTGAGCCGGCGGCGGCCGGCCGGGCCCGCGCCGGCGCGGCGATGATTCACGTGAAACATCGCCGGGGCGCGCTCACTTCTCCTGCTTGCCCCGCGACGGCGTGTCCTGGTCGAGACCGAGCATCTCCCGTTCCTCCTTGCTCAGCCGCTCGGTCCCCGTGCGCTCGGCCGGCGGAGTGGTCGGGGTGCCCTGCGTGCCGGTCGTGGCGGCGGGCGGAGGGGCCGGGCGGACCGGCTTCGCCGGAGCCGACGGGGTCGGAGGGTTGGTGGGGATGGCGCTGGACTCCGGAGCCCTCGTCGCGGCCGGCGCGGTCGTCGCTCCAGCCGCTCCAGCCGCCCCGGCCGCGCCGACGGTCCTCGCCCCGCCCCGGTCCCGGTCGGCCATCATGATCCGCATCGGCATGCTGGTCATCACCAGCGCACCGATGATCATCAGGAGCGAGCCCCCGAAAGCGAACGCCACGCCGACCCCCAGGCCACGGCTGTTGGAGCTGATCGTGAGCTCTCCCGCGGCGTTGCCCTGGCGGATCATCCACAGGATGGTGAACCCGAACGCGATCACGCCGGCGACCCCGACGACGACCCTCGAGCGCATCACCACGCCGACCACCGTGACGATCGCCGTGATCAGGAAGACGAGGAAGACCGAGTCCATGATCCCCGACTTGGACGCGGTGATCCCCGTGCCGAAGACCTCATAGAACTTGTAGGTGCTCCCGTGGCGGCCGTTGTACCAGGCCTGCCAGGGGCTGACCAGCGTGAGGGCCGCGCCCACGACGGCGAGGACGCTGCCGATGATGTTGCGCACGCTGAGACTCATGCCGAGGCTCCTTCCACCTACCCCTTAGGCCGAAGGTATGACGCTGGTAGCCGGGCTGCACCTTGGCGGGCCGGCGGCGGCGCAGCCGGGCGACCTGAGAGAGGCCGGGTCGGGCGACGCAGCCCATCCGGGCCCGGGCGGAGACCCGCGTCAGCTGATCGCCCCTAAGCCTTCCGTGGCAGGTCAAAGCCCCTGCGCGGGTCAAACTTGAGTCACACTCGCGCAACCTTTTTGACTTCATGCCCGGGTGCCGTGCATCATTGAGCGAACTCGACTCAACCTGCCGCGGGCCTTCCCCACGCTGTGTCTCAACCAGGGGCGTAGTGGGCGCGCGACAGCGACAACGAAACGTCTTTCGCGGAGGAATCCCCATGGCACGTCCGGTCGGCATCGACCTCGGGACGACGAACTCCGTCGTCTGCGTCCTGGAAGGCGGCGAGCCCACCGTCATCACCAACGCCGAGGGCTCCCGGACGACGCCGTCCGTGGTGGCCTTCGCCAAGAACGGCGAGGTGCTGGTCGGCGAGGTCGCCAAGCGCCAGGCCGTCACGAACGTGGAGCGAACCATCCGGTCGGTCAAGCGCCACATGGGCACCGACTGGAAGATCGCCATCGACGACAAGCAGTTCACGCCGCAGCAGATCTCCGCGTTCATCCTGCAGAAGCTCAAGCGGGACGCCGAGGCGTACCTGTCCGAGAAGGTCACCGACGCGGTCATCACCGTGCCGGCGTACTTCTCCGACTCCGAGCGGCAGGCCACCAAGGAGGCCGGGGAGATCGCGGGCCTGAACGTCCTGCGCATCATCAACGAGCCCACCGCCGCCGCCCTGGCCTACGGCCTGGACAAGGGCGAGGGCGACCAGATGATCCTGGTCTTCGACCTGGGCGGCGGCACGTTCGACGTGTCCCTGCTGGAGGTCGGCAAGGACGAGGACGGCTTCTCCACCATCGAGGTGAAGGCCACCAACGGCGACAACCACCTCGGTGGCGACGACTGGGACAACAAGGTCGTCGAGTGGCTGGTGACGCAGTTCAAGAACGCGCACGGCGTGGACCTGTCCAAGGACAAGATGGCCATGCAGCGTCTGCGGGAGGCCGGCGAGAAGGCCAAGATCGAGCTGTCCAGCTCCACCGAGACCTCGATCAACCTGCCCTACATCACCGCCAGCGCCGAGGGCCCGCTGCACCTGGACGAGCGCCTGTCGCGCTCGCAGTTCCAGCAGCTGACCTCCGACCTGCTGGACCGCTGCAAGGCGCCGTTCCACAACGTGATCAAGGACGCCGGCGTCTCGATCAGCCAGATCGACCACGTGGTGCTGGTCGGCGGTTCGACCCGGATGCCCGCGGTGGCCGACCTGGTCCGCGAGCTGACCGGCGGCAAGGAGCCGAACAAGGGCGTGAACCCGGACGAGGTCGTCGCCATCGGCGCCTCGCTCCAGGCCGGCGTCCTGAAGGGCGAGGTCAAGGACGTCCTGCTGCTCGACGTCACCCCGCTGTCCCTGGGCATCGAGACCAAGGGCGGCATCATGACCAAGCTGATCGAGCGCAACACCACGATCCCGACCAAGCGCTCCGAGGTCTTCACCACCGCCGAGGACAACCAGCCGTCGGTGCAGATCCAGGTCTACCAGGGCGAGCGCGAGATCGCGGCCTACAACAAGCGCCTGGGCATGTTCGAGCTGACCGGCCTGCCGCCGGCGCCGCGCGGCCTGCCGCAGATCGAGGTCACCTTCGACATCGACGCCAACGGCATCGTCAACGTCTCGGCCAAGGACCTGGGCACCGGCAAGGTGCAGTCGATGGTCATCACCGGCGGCTCGGCGCTGCCGAAGGACGAGATCGACCGGATGATGCGCGAGGCCGAGCAGTACGCGGACGAGGACCACAGCCGCCGCGAGGCCGCCGAGGTCCGCAACCAGGCCGAGACCCTCGTCTACTCGACCGAGAAGTTCCTCAAGGACAACGAGGACAAGGTCCCCGGTGACGTGAAGTCCGAGGTCGAGGCCGCCATCGGCGAGACCAAGGAAGCCCTCAAGAGCGAGGACAGCGCCACCATCCGCTCGGCTTCGGAGAAGCTGGCCACCACCAGCCAGAAGCTGGGTGCCGCCCTGTACCAGCAGGCGCAGGCCTCCGGCGAGGCCGGTGCCCCCGGCGGCGAGCCCGGTGCGGACGGCGCGGCCGGCGGCTCCGACGACGACGTGGTGGACGCCGAGATCGTCGACGAGGGCAAGGGCGGCGGCCAGGCCTGACCCGGGCATCCGCCCAGGTCCGGCACAGGTTCCCCCTGACGGGCGACACGGCACGACGGCTAGACGGTGCCGCGCGGGGCAGGACCATCCACGGATGGACCGACGACCCGCGCGGCACCACCCCCACCAGCGACACTGAAGTCTTCCCGAGGACGTGGGAAGCGGCGGGTTCAGGAGGACCTTTCGTGAGCGACGAGTACGCGGCCGAGCGGGAAGGCGAGGGCGAGCGCGCCAACCTCGCGGTCACCGAGCTGCTGGCCAAGCTCGCCGAGCGGACCAACGAGCTGCAGGGCGTGCAGGCGGAGTTGGCCGAACGCACCAACGACGTGCAGCGGCTGCAGGCCGAGTTCAGCAACTACAAGAAGCGCGTCGAGCGCGACCGGCAGCTGGTCAAGGAGGCCGCGGTGGCCGGCGCCCTGAGCGAGCTGCTGCCGGTGCTGGACGACATCGGCCGGGCCCGCGAGCACGGGGAGCTGGAGGGCGGCTTCCGGCAGGTCGGCGAGTCCTTCGAGTCGGTGGTGACCAAGCTCGGCCTGGCCCGGTTCGGGGCGGCCGGCGAGGTCTTCGACCCGAACCTGCACGAGGCCCTGATGAGCACCACGTCCCCGGACGTGGACGAGGTCAGCGTGCACACGGTGTTCCGCCCCGGCTACCGGATCGGCGAGCGCATCGTGCGCCCGGCGCAGGTGCAGGTGGCCGAGCCCGGGCCGGCCCCGGACGCCGAAGAGGCCCCGGCCGCCGCGGCCCCCGCCCCGGCCGCCGCGGCGAGTGCGGCGGCGCCGAAGGGGAAGACGGCTTCCGACGGGAACAAGAAGCCGGCCGAACCGGCTGTGGACGTCGACGACGACGACGATTCGGGGCTGTGACCCCTCTCAGCGTGGGCGACGGCGTGAACATGCAGGCAGGACCCGGACGGGAGGCGTGGGTTTAGGTGGCCGTCAACAAGGACTACTACAAGATCCTCGGTGTCTCGAAGGACGCACCGGCCGCCGACATCAAGAAGGCCTACCGGAAGCTGGCGCGCCAGTACCATCCGGACGCCAACAAGGGCGACGTGGCGTCCGAGGAGAAGTTCAAGGAGATCTCCGAGGCCTACGACGTCCTGTCGGACGACAAGCGGCGCAAGGAGTACGACGACTCGCGCTCGGTGTTCGGCAACGGGGGCTTCCGCGGCCCCACCGGCGGCGCGCCCGGCGGCTTCAACTTCGACATCGGCGACCTGCTCGGCGGGCTGTTCAACCGCGGCGGCGGGCCGACCACGACCACCGGCGGGCGCAGCACCCAGGCCCGGCGCGGCGCGGACGTGGAGTCCGAGGTGACGCTGAAGTTCAGCGACTCCATCGACGGCGCCACCGTCTCGCTCCGGCTGACCTCGGACACCCCGTGCTCGGCCTGCTCAGGCACCGGCGCCAAGGCCGGCACCACCCCCCGGGTGTGCCCGACCTGCTCCGGCACCGGCCAGGTGAGCCGGAACCAGGGCGGGTTCGCCTTCTCCGAGCCCTGTCGGGACTGCAAGGGCCGCGGCCTGCTGGTCGACGACCCCTGCCCGGTGTGCCACGGCTCGGGCCGGGCGGCCTCCTCCCGCACCATCTCGGCCCGCATCCCGGCGGGCGTCCGCGACGGCCAGCGCATCCGGCTCAAGGGCAAGGGCGCGTCCGGCGAGCGCGGCGGCCCGGCCGGCGACCTGTATGTGGTGGTCCACGTGAGCCCGCACCCCGTCTTCGGACGTGAGGACGACAACCTGACCGTGAGCGTGCCCGTCACCTTCCCCGAGGCGGTGCTGGGCGCGGAGATCCAGGTCCCGACCCTGGGCGGGATGCCGGTGACGGTGAAGCTGCCGCCCAACTCGCAGAACGGCCGGGTGCTGCGCGTGCGCGGCCGCGGCGTGCTGCGCAAGGACGGGACCAAGGGCGACCTGCTGGTGCGCTTCGAGATCGCGGTCCCGGCCGAGATCGGCGAGGACGCGCGCACCGCGCTGAAGAAGTACCAGGAGGCGACCGGCAACCACCACCCGCGGGCGGAGCTGCTGGAAGCCGCGAAGGGAGAGTGACTCGGCGATGGCGTCGAAGAACCCGTTCCTGCCGCTGACCGACCAGACCCCGGTCTACGTCATCTCCGTGGCCGCGCAGCTGGCCGGCATGCACCCGCAGACCCTGCGGCAGTACGACCGGCTGGGCATCGTGTGCCCGGAGCGCACCGGGGGCGGCGGCCGCCGCTACTCGGCGCGGGACATCGAGACGCTGCGCGAGGTGCAGCGGCTGTCCCAGGACGAGGGCGTGAACCTGGCCGGGATCAAGCGCATCCGCGAGCTGGAGGACCAGGTCGCGGCGCTGTCCCGGCGGGTGGCCGAACTGGAGGCGGCGACGCTGTACCCCGGCCGGGCCGCGGCGCCGCAGGCGATGCCCCAGCCCCAGCCCGCCTCGCCGCTGCCGCCGGCTCCGCCCGGCTATCGCGGCGACCTGCTGCCCGCCCTGCCGGCCACCTTCACCACCGCGCTCGCGGTGTGGAAGCCGCAGGGCAAGTGAGCACCTGACGCCGGCCCGGCCGGCGTCGACAACTGAATGTCGGGGGGCTGATCTCTTGGAGGTTTCACAGTGGATTCGCAGAAGCTGACGACCAAGAGCCAGGAGGCCCTGAGCGTCGCGATCCGCGAGGCCACGCGCGCCGGTAACCCGCAGGTGGAGACGGTCCAGGTCCTGCAGGCCCTGCTCGGCCAGGTCGAGGGCACCACCCGGCCGCTGCTGGAGGCGGTCGGGGCGGACCCGAAGGCGCTGCGCGAGGCCGCCGCCGCGGCCGCCGAGCGCCTGCCCTCGGCCAGCGGCTCGACCGTCTCGGCGCCGACCCTGGCCCGCAGCACCCTGAACGCGCTGAACGCGGCCGGCGACGAGGCCCGCAAGCTCGACGACGAGTACGTCTCGACCGAGCACCTGCTGGTCGGCCTGGCGCTCGGCGACGACGCCACCGCCGACCTGCTCAAGCAGCACGGCGCGACGCCGAAGGCGCTGCGCGAGGCGTTCACCAAGGTGCGCGGCTCGGCCCGGGTCACGTCGCAGGACCCGGAGGCCACGTACCAGGCCCTGGAGAAGTACGGCGTCGACCTGACCGCCGCGGCCCGCGACGGCAAGCTGGACCCGGTGATCGGCCGCGACGCCGAGATCCGCCGCGTGGTGCAGGTGCTGTCCCGGCGCACCAAGAACAACCCGGTGCTGATCGGCGAGCCCGGCGTCGGCAAGACCGCCGTGGTCGAGGGCCTGGCGCAGCGCATCGTGGCCGGCGACGTGCCGGAGAGCCTGCGCGACAAGCGCCTGGTGTCCCTGGACCTGGGCGCGATGGTGGCCGGCGCGAAGTACCGCGGCGAGTTCGAGGAGCGGCTGAAGGCCGTGCTGTCCGACATCAAGGACTCCGAGGGCCGGGTCGTCACCTTCATCGACGAGCTGCACACGGTCGTCGGCGCGGGCGCCACCGGCGACTCCGCGATGGACGCCGGCAACATGCTCAAGCCGATGCTGGCCCGCGGCGAGCTGCGCATGGTCGGCGCCACCACGCTGGACGAGTACCGCGAGCGCATCGAGAAGGACCCGGCGCTGGAGCGGCGCTTCCAGCAGGTCCTGGTCGACGAGCCGACGGTCGAGGACACCATCGCGATCCTGCGCGGGCTCAAGGGCCGCTACGAGGCGCACCACAAGGTCGCCATCTCCGACAACGCGCTGGTCGCCGCGGCCACGCTGTCGCACCGCTACATCACCTCCCGCTTCCTGCCGGACAAGGCCATCGACCTGATCGACGAGGCCGCCTCCCGGCTGCGCATGGAGATCGACTCCCGGCCGGTGGAGATCGACGAGCTGCAGCGCACCGTGGACCGGATGAAGATGGAGGAGCTGGCGCTGGCCAAGGAGCAGGACCCGGCCTCCCGCGACCGCCTGGCCCGGCTGCGGCTGGACCTGGCCGACCGGCAGGAGCACCTCAACGCCCTGAACGCGCGCTGGGAGCAGGAGAAGGGCGGCCTGAACCGGGTCGGCGAGCTCAAGCAGCAGCTGGACACGCTGAAGTCGCAGGTCGAGCTGGCGCAGCGGGCCGGCGACTTCGAGACCGCCTCCCGCCTGCTCTACGCCGAGATCCCGGCGGTCGAGGCCGAGCTGGCGAGCGCGTCCACCACCGTCGACGAGGCCGAGGCCGCCGCGCCGATGGTCAAGGAGGAGGTCGGTCCGGACGACATCGCCGAGGTGGTCGGCGCCTGGACCGGCATCCCGGCCGGCCGGCTGCTGGAGGGCGAGACCGAGAAGCTCCTGCACATGGAGGAGCGGCTCGGCAAGCGGCTGATCGGCCAGACCGAGGCGGTGGCGGCGGTGTCCGACGCCGTGCGCCGGGCCCGGGCCGGCGTTTCCGACCCGGACCGCCCGACCGGCTCGTTCCTGTTCCTCGGCCCCACCGGCGTCGGCAAGACCGAGCTGGCCAAGGCGCTGGCGGACTTCCTGTTCGACGACGAGCACGCGATGGTGCGCATCGACATGTCGGAGTACTCCGAGAAGCACTCGGTGGCCCGGCTGGTCGGCGCGCCCCCCGGCTACGTCGGCTACGAGGAGGGCGGCCAGCTGACCGAGGCGGTGCGCCGCCGGCCGTACTCGGTGGTGCTGCTCGACGAGGTCGAGAAGGCGCACCCGGAGATCTTCGACGTGCTGCTGCAGGTCCTGGACGACGGCCGGCTCACCGACGGCCAGGGCCGGACCGTGGACTTCCGCAACACGATCCTGATCCTCACCTCGAACTTGGGGACCTCGAGCTTCGACCTCACCGTCGACGAGGCGCTGGACCCGGTGCAGGCCCGCCTGGACCGGCGGCAGCGGGTCGAGGCCGCGGTGCGGGCGGCGTTCAAGCCGGAGTTCCTGAACCGGCTGGACGCCCAGGTGGTGTTCGACCCGCTGGGCACCGCCGAACTCGGCCGGATCGTCGACATCCAGGTCGGGAAGCTGGCCGCGCGCCTGGCCGACCGGCGCCTGACCCTGGACGTCACCCCGGGGGCCCGCGACTGGCTGGCCATCGCCGGGTACGAGCCGGCGTTCGGCGCCCGGCCGTTGCGCCGCCTGGTGCAGTCCGCGATCGGCGACCCGCTGGCCCGCAAGCTGCTGGCCGGCGAGGTCCGGGACGGCGACACCGTGGTGGTGGACGTGGACGTGGAGAACGACGCGCTGGTGATCGGCACCGCGGCGTAGATGCCGATGATCCGCCGCGCGGACTCCGCGGTCCGCGCCCGATATTCGACGATCAACGGTCGGCGGTGCGGCTAGCGTGGACTCCATGCCTTCCGCACTGCCCACCGTCACCGCCACCCGGTACGTGACCCCGCTCCGCGAGGGCGGTTCGCTGCCCGGTCTGGTCGAGGCCTCGGACCTGGGCACCTACGTGGTGAAGTTCCGCTCGGCCGGTCAGGGCCGCAAAGCCCTGGTCGCCGAGGTGATCGCCGGCGAGCTGGCGCGGGCCCTGGGCCTGCCGATGCCGGCGCTGGTCGGCGTGGAGCTGGATCCCGTGATCGGCGCGGGCGAGCCGGACCAGGAGATCCAGGAGCTGCTCAAGGGCAGCGAGGGCCTGAACCTCGGGATGGACTACCTGCCGGGCTCCCTGGGCTACGATCCCCTGGCGTTCCCCGTGGAGGCCGAGACGGCCAGCCGCATCGTGTGGTTCGACGCGCTGGTGCGGAACGTCGACAGGTCGTGGCGGAACCCGAATCTGCTGCTGTGGCACCGCAAGCTGTATCTGATCGACCATGGCGCCTCGCTGATCTTCCACCACAACTGGCCTGGCGCCCAGAAGGGTGCGCTCGTCCCCTTCGACGCCGGCGACCACGTGCTGGCGGCCTATGCGAAGGACATGCCGGGCGCCGACGCGGAGCTGGCGCCCCGGGTCACCGAGGAACTGCTGCGGTCGGTGGTGGCGATGGTTCCGGACGAGTGGCTGGCCGACGAGCCCGGCTTCGACTCCCCCGCCGGAGTCCGGGACGCCTATGTCGACTATCTGCTGACGCGGGTCGCCGGACCGCGGGAGTGGTTTCCACAGGTTGTGGACAGCTCCGCGCAGGAGGCGGCCCGGGCGCTGGAGGGCAGCGATCTCAAGGCGCGGCTCAAGGCGAAGCACCCGAACTGGATGCAGGGACGGGTGAAGTGAGCGTTCAGCCTTACGAGTACTCGGTGCTGCGGGCGGTGCCGAGGGTGGAGCGCGGCGAGTTCGTGAACGTCGGCGTGGTGCTCTACTGCCAGCAGCTCGACTTCCTGGGGTGCACCACGCGCCTGGACTCGGCGCGGGTGCTCGCGCTGGATCCGGACGCGGACGTCGAGGGCATCGAGGCGCTGCTCGGCGCGGTCTCGAAGGTGTGCTGCGGCGGGCCGGAGTCCGGTCCCGCCGGCCAGGACGCCCTCGGCCGGCGGTTCCGGTGGCTGATCGCGCCGCGGTCCACGGTGGTGCAGCCGGGGCCGGTGCACACCGGGTTGACCGCGGATCCCGCGGCCGCGCTGGAGCGGCTGGCGGATGCGGTTCTCGGTTCCCCGACCGGCGCATCGCGGATCTGACGAGGGCCCGCGAGTCGCTCGGTGAGTTGCCGGCCGGGTCAGGATCCGGCGCTGCGGTCTGAAGCGCTCTGGGCGGCCTCTCCTCCGGGACCGGTGAGGCGGGAAGCCGCCTGGGCGCCGCGCTTCTCGATGTCCGCGACCATCTCACGGTCGGCGCGTGCGGTCGCGCGGGCGTTGGCCTTCTCCACCAGAGACGGCAGCATCCCGTGGATGCGTCGCAGGTGGTTGACCCAGGTCGGCACGCAGATGACACGGCTGCGGTGGGCGATGCCGTCGGCGACCGCGAGGCCCACCTTCTCCAGCGGATAGACACGGGATGCGGGTCCCGGGGCGCTCTTGCGGAACTTGCCGAGTACCGGGTGCGCGTCGGCGCTGGTGACCAGGTCCGTCTTGATCCACGAGAAGTACGCGACGCCGACGTCCACGCCGAGGTGCTTCACCTCCGCGCGCAGACTGTCGCCGAAGGCCTCGGCGCCTGCCTTGGAGGCCGTGTAGGCGGCAAGGGCCGGGGGATGGATGAGGGCCGCCGCCGAGGAGACCACGAGGACGTAGCCCTTGCGCTCGATGACGTGCGGGAGCGCGGTGCGGACCGTGCGCCAGACGCCGAGCAGGTTGATCTCGACGGTGCGCTCGAAGGCCGCCGGATCGATGTTCCTGATGAACCCGGTCGGGGCCACGCCCGCGTTCGCCACGACCACGTCGATGCCGCCGTAGTGCGCGACGATGCCGTCGATCGCGGTGCCGAGCTGCTCCCACGAGGTCACGTCCGCGTCCCAGGCGGTGGCGTCGGGGCCGCAGGATTCCGCGGTCTTGCGCAGCTCCTCCGGCTCCAGGCCGACCAGCGCCACCTTCGCGCCGCGGCGGGCCAGGCGCCGGGCCGCGTCGGCGCCGATCCCGCGCGCCGCACCGGTGATGACCACGACTTTGCCGCTGATGCCTTGCGGTCCCCAGGTTCCCATGGCCGAACCCTACCGCCGGTAACTTACTGAGCGGTAGGGGCTGGGCCGGCGGGCTGGAACGTCAGATCGAGCCGCTGACGACCTGGCCGAAGGAGTTGAAGCAGAAGATGGGCGCCGGATACCAGGCGGGCTTGCCGTATTGGTTGACCGGCCGCGCCTGGATACAGGAGGTGCTGCCTGCCGGTATCTGGTACGAGTATGAGGTGCCGTTGACCGACACGGTCTGATCGGTGCTGTTGTCGATGGTGTAGTGGAGCTCGTAGCCGGTGGCGTCGGCGCGGGTCGCCCACGACACCTGGACGGTGGCCATCCCGACCCAGCCGGGGATGCTCACGCTGACTTCGGGGTGGACGAACGCCGCAGGCGGGTTGTGGGCCGGAGGCGGCGGGGCGGTCGTCGAGGGCGGTGGCGCGGGCTTGCTGGTCGTCTTCGACGCCGGCGTCGACGGTTTCGTGACGTCGCCCGGCGCGGTGGAACTGTGCGAGGCCGCTGCTGTCGAAGAGCCGCCTCCCGGATTCTGGCCGACCGCGATCGACGTCGAGGAACCGGAAGTGGGCGCGGGCGGGTTCCCGGGGTTCACGGCGACCGCCGGCGACCCGGGAGGCGACGGACTGGAGCCGGTGTCGGCGCCGGTGGAGGCCGATCCACCGCTGGAGCTGCTGTTCGAGCTGTCGCCGCCGGCCGGGAACGATCCGCCGGAGCTCGCACCCGTCAGTGGTTCGCCGACCTTACCGGTCGCGGTGTCGTGGCCGCTGTCGCTCCCGCCTTCGACGATCGCGACAGCGGCCACGATGAGGACAGCGAGCGTGGCTGCCGAGATCAGCGCGATCCGCTTGCCCCGGTTCCGCTTCGGCTGGAGGGCCACTGTCGGCGCCCCGGCCGCGTCGTTGACGGTCAGCGGCAGGCCGACGCCGAGCTGCGGCGGCTGCCACGCGACGCTCGTCAGCGGCTCCCACGGCGCGTCGCCCAGCGTCTCGATCAGTTGCCGCGGCGAAGGGCGGTCGTCCGGGTCCTTGGCCAGACACTGCCTGATGATCCCCAACAGTTCCGCGTCGTCCGCGGCGACGCCGTCCAGTTCGGGCTCGTTGTTGACCACTCGGTGCAGGATCGCCAGGGCGGGGCCGTCACCGAAAGCCAGACGGCCGGTCGACGCGAACACCAACAGCGCACCCAGAGCGAAGACGTCCGAGGCGCTCTGGACGGAGCGGCCGTCGGCCTGCTCAGGAGACATGTACGCCGGCGTGCCCAGGGTCTGACCAGTGTTCGTCAACAAGGAGGCGTCGATAGCCCGCGCCACCCCGAAGTCGATGACCTTCGGGCCGTCCGGGCCCAGCAGGATGTTGGACGGCTTCAGGTCGCGGTGCACGACGTCCGCCGCGTGGATCGCCTGGAGCGCTTCCGCGACGGCGGAGGCGAAAGCTCGCAGCCGTGCGGAGTCGAAACAGCCGCCTTGTTCGATGGCCTCCTGGAGAGTGGGGCCAGGTACGTACTCGGTCGCGAGCCACGGCTGGGAGCCATCTGGCTGCGCGTCGTAGATCTCCGCTATATGCGGACCGTGCACACGTTGCGCTACGTCGAGCTCGCGCGAGAAGCGCTTACGGAACGCGGCTATCTCTGCGAGATCGGAACGGACTAACTTGACGGCGGCCTGCCTGCCAGTGGGATCGGTCGCCAGGAACACCCGCCCCATGGCGCCTGAACCGAGTTGCGTGAGGAGCCGGTATGGGCCGACCTTTGAGCCCTCTGGTGTCTCCGCCAAGTCCCCCGTGGGCTCGGTATGGTGCGTGGTCAACCTGCTGCCTCCCCTGTATTCAGCTTTCAGCGCAGTCGGCGGTCCTTCAGCACCGGCAGTGTGTCGCGGGTCTGGGCCACCAAGGCCGGGTCCACGTCGACGCGCAGAACTTCCTCTTCACCGCCGCCCTCGGCCACCACGTTCCCCCAGGGATCGATGACGGCGGAACGGCCTCCCAGCGGGACCCCACCGTTTGTTCCCACACAGTTCGTCGCGAACACGAAGACCTGGTTCTCGATGGCGCGTGCCCGAAGCAGGACCCGCCAATGCTCGATCCGCTTCTCCGGCCACGCGGAACACATCACCAGGTGCTCCATCCCCTTGTCCAGCAGCCCGCGGAACAGTTCGGGAAACCGGAGGTCGTAACACGTTGCCAGCCCCAGTGTGCCCCAAGGGGAGGTAACGGTGACAAGATCCTCTCCAGGCCCCATCAGAGTGGCTTCGCCTTCACTGAAGCCGAACCTGTGGATCTTCCGGTACTGAGCCGCTACAGCGCCGGGACCGCGGAAAACCGAGGTGTTGTACAAGGTTCCATCGGGTGCGCTTTCTACGTAAGAACCGAAGTGCAGCCACATCTCAGGGCTCGCGCCATCTCCGGCGCGGACCTTCTCCAAGGCCTCGATCGGCCGGCTGGCGGCGATGGGCTCCGCGTGGTCGCTCCAGCTCTTGTAGTCGAACCCGCCGGCGACCCACAGCTCCGGCAGGATCACCAGCTCGGCCCCGGACTCCCGTTCGGCCTCGACCAGCTGCACCACGCGGTTGGCGCGGTCCTCCGGCCGTTCCGAGTCGTCGACGGCGACCTGCAGAAGCGATACGCGCATACCGCCGATCGTGCCAGATTTTCCATGAACAGCGCAGGGGCGCGCCGGTTCTGAGAACCGGCGCGCCCCTGGGCGGATGTGAACGCGTGCTTAAGCGGTCAGCTCCAAGCGAGCGCGGTCAGCGGATCGGCCAGCACCGCACCGATGTCGCGCAGCACCTTCGAGCCCAGCTCACCGTCGACCAGGCGGTGGTCGAAGGAGAGCGCGAGGGTCGTCACCTGGCGCGGCTTGACCTTGCCCTTGTGCACCCACGGCTGCTCCCGCACCGCGCCGAACGCCAGGATCGACGCCTCGCCGGGGTTGAGGATCGGGGTGCCGGTGTCCACGCCGAACACGCCGACGTTGGTGATCGTCGCCGTGCTGCCCGTCATGTCCGCCAGCGCGGTCTTGCCCTCGCGGGCCACGTCGGTCAGCGCGTTCAGGGCCCGGCCCAGCTCCACCAGCGACAACGTGTCCGCGGCCTTGACGTTCGGCACGATCAGCCCGCGCGGCGTCGCCGCCGCGATGCCCAGCGTCACGTGGTCGAAGTAGACGATCTCGCCGTTCGCCTCGTCCCAGCGCGCGTTGATCTCCGGGTTCCGCGCCATCGCCACCAGGAACGCCTTGGCCACCAGCAACAGCGGCGAGACCCGGACGCCCTTGAAGTCCGGCATCTCCTTCAGCCGCTGTACCAGCTTCATGGTCGGCGTGACGTCGATGGTCAGGAACTCGGTCACGTGCGGCGCGGTGAACGCCGACTGCACCATGGCCGCGGCGGTCGCCTTGCGGACGCCCTTGATCGGGACGCGGCGCTCGCCGTTCACGAACGGTTCGGCGGCGGTGGCGGCGGTCGCGGCGGCGACCGTGGGAGCCGTCTGCGTGCCGGAGGCGGCCGCGTGGACGTCCTCCCGGGTGACGGTGCCGTTCGGGCCGCTCGGCGCCACCAGGGCCAGGTCCACGCCCAGGTCCTTGGCGAGCTTGCGGACCGGCGGCTTGGCCAGGACCCTGGCGCCCGAGCCGTTGGCCGGGGCGGGTGCCGGGGCCGGCACCGGAGCCGACGGAGCCGACGGAGCCGGAGTGGCCGGGGCGGCCTTCTCCCGCGCCGCGGTCTGCCCGTAGTACGCCGGAGCCGGGACGTCGTCCACGGCCGGCTCCTCCTGGACCGAGGCGCCCATCACGTCGGCGGCGGCCGGAGCCGCGCCGGCGGTCTTGCGGGGCCGCCGGCTGGAGGCGCCCTGCTTGACGCCGTAGCCGACCAGGACCGGCTCGCGCTTCGCGGACTCGTCCTTCTTCGGCGCGGCCTTGGCCTCGGCGGTCGCCGCGACGCCCGCCACCATGTCGTCGCCACCGGCCCCGCCGCCCTGGCTGGGCGTGCTCGGGTCGATGTCGATGCCGATGATGGGGGTGCCGACGTCCACCGTGGCGCCCTCCGCCACCAGCAGCTCGACGACCTTGCCGGCGTACGGCGAGGGGAGTTCGACGGCCGCCTTCGCGGTCTCGATCTCCACCAGGATCTGGTTGGTCTTGACGATGTCGCCGACCTTGACCGACCAGGCCAGGATCTCGGCCTCGGTCAGGCCCTCGCCGACATCAGGGAGGTTGAACCTCTTGATCTCACCCATGCTGTGCTCCCAGATCCCTTAGAACGCGAACGCGCGGTCGACGGCGTCGAGCACCCGGTCCAGGTCCGGCAGGAACTCCTCCTCGACCCGCGACGGCGGGTACGGGGTGTGCGGCGCGCCGACACGGATCACCGGGGACTCCAGGGAGTAGAAGCACTTCTCGGTGACGCGCGCGGCGACCTCCGCCCCGAGGCCGAGGAACACGGAGGCCTCGTGCACGGTGACCAGCCGGCCGGTCTTGCGGACCGAGGCGTAGACCGGCTCCAGGTCCAGCGGGGACAGCGTGCGCAGGTCGATGACCTCCAGCGAGCGGCCCTCCTCCTCGGCGGCCGCGGCGGCCTCCAGGCAGGTCTTCACCATCGGGCCGTAGGCGACCACGGTGGCGTCCGTGCCCGGCCGCACCACGCGCGAGGCGTAGAGCGGGTGCGGGGTCGCCGTCGGGTCCAGCTCGGCCTTGTCCCAGTAGCGGCGCTTCGGCTCGAAGAACACGACCGGGTCGTCGGAGGCGATGGCCTGCTGGATCATCCAGTAGGCGTCCACCGGGTTCGACGCGGAGACCACGCGCAGGCCGGCCGTCATGGCGAAGTAGGCCTCGGGGGACTCCGAGTGGTGCTCCACCGCGCCGATGCCGCCGCCGAACGGGATGCGGATCACCATCGGCATGCTGACCGTGCCCAGGGCGCGGGCGCGCATCTTGGCCACCTGGGTGACGATCTGGTCGAAGGCCGGGTAGACGAAGCCGTCGAACTGGATCTCCACCACCGGGCGGTAGCCGGCCAGCGCCAGGCCGACGGCGGTGCCGACGATGCCGGACTCGGCCAGCGGGGTGTCGATGACCCGGCCCTCGCCGAAGTCCTTCTGCAGGCCGTCGGTGACGCGGAAGACGCCGCCGAGTTTGCCGATGTCCTCGCCCATGAGCAGGACCTTCGGGTCGTCTTCCAGGGCCCGGCGCAGACCCAGGTTGAGGCCCTTGGCGAGGGTGATCTGCTGTGTCTTGCTAGTCGACTCTGACATCTCAGTGAGCACCCTCGAAAGATTCCCAGTAAGCCCCGTACTCTGCGCGTTCCTCGTCCATCAGGGGGTGCGGCTCGGCGTAGACGTGGTCGAAGATCGAGACCGGCTTGGGGTCCGGCATGGTGATGCAGCGCGCGCGGATGTCGGCGGCGACTTCGTCGGCCTCGTCGTCGACACCCTTGAAGAAGGCCTCGTCGGCGTAGTCGTTCTTCTCGAGGAAGGCGCGCATGCGCAGGATCGGGTCCTTGGCCTTCCACTCCTCCAGCTCGTCCGAGTTGCGGTAGCGGGTCGGGTCGTCGGACGTGGTGTGCGCACCCATGCGGTAGGTGAACGCCTCGACCAGCATCGGGCCGTTGCCGCTGCGGGCCCGCTCCAGGGCGGCCCGGGTGACCGCCAGGCAGGCCAGGACGTCGTTGCCGTCCACCCGCACGCCGGGGAAGCCGAAGCCGGCCGCGCGCTGGTAGAGCGGGACGCGGAACTGGCGCTCGTTGGGCTCGGAGATCGCCCACTGGTTGTTCTGGCAGAAGAACACCACCGGG
Source organism: Catenulispora subtropica (assembly GCF_039531675.1). Lineage (NCBI taxonomy): Bacteria > Bacillati > Actinomycetota > Actinomycetes > Catenulisporales > Catenulisporaceae > Catenulispora > Catenulispora subtropica. The sequence goes on along the minus strand of NZ_BAAAQM010000001.1, from coordinate 449,710 downwards.
GCGTTGTTCACGCTCGCGAAGACGAAGGCCTCGTTGACGTCACCCTGGGAGGACGCGCCGTCGCCGAAGTAGGCGATCACCGCCGCCTCGCGGCCGTCGCGCTGCATGCCCATCGCGTATCCGGTGGCGTGCAGCGTCTGGGAGCCGATGACGATCGTGTAGAGGTGGAAGTTCTTCTCGTTGGGGTCCCAGCCGCCGTTGTTCACGCCGCGGAACATCCCGAGCAGGTTCACCGGGTCCACGTCGCGGCACCAGGCCACGCCGTGCTCGCGGTAGGTGGGGAAGGCATAGTCCTCGGCGGTCTGCGCCCGGCCGGAGCCGACTTGCGCGGCCTCCTGGCCCAGGAGCGGGGCCCACAGCCCCAGTTCGCCCTGGCGCTGCAGCGCCGTGCCTTCGGCGTCGATGCGGCGGACCAGGACCATGTCCCGGTACAGGCCGCGGTATTCCTCGGGCGTCAGGTCGATCGAGTAATCAGGGTGCTCGACCAGATCCCCTTCGGGGGTGAGCAGCTGCACAAGGTCCGGCGCGGTGGCGGCGGCCTTCTTCTTTGCAGCGGTCTTGCCACCCGCGCCCTTGCGTGAGGTCACCACTACATGTCTCCTCTACACGTATCTCAGACGGACGTACGGCGGGATCGCCGCCGCGGTCAGCGAGGTGTGAACTGGCCGCGAGGTTCGGGTCGGGGTGTGACGTGGATCCCCCTCGGCCGTGCAGAGGCCACGTTACAGTGCGGAATGCGTGCGCGATGCCCTACGCCAAGTACGTGAATGGGCTCGAGCATCGCTATGTTGCCGGTGTGCACGCTGATGCGTCGTTAGCGGGTGAAACATGCACGATGCGGGCCTTCCTGGCCGTGCTTATGGTGTCTCTTCCGTAATCATTCCTCGGAACAGCTCCGCCAGCCCGTCGCGGATCTCCTCCCTGGTAGGCACGGCGTGATGGCCCGCGCCGGCCACGGAGTCGAACATCAAGCCCTCGCTCCAGGCGATGAAGGACCGGCTGTGGCGGTCAGGGTCGTTGCTGCCGAGAGCCGCCAGTAGAGCCCGGGCGGGGTCTCGGAACGTCTTCCCGGCGGCGTCGTAGATGGCTCGCAGTTCCGGCCGGCGGGTGGCCTCCAAGGCGAGTTCGAAGCGGGCCAGCAACTGATTTCGTCGCAGCGTGAGCGTGTCGTGGAGCTGGGTCGCCACCAAGTCCGCAGCCAGTTCCGGGCTGAGGCGCGGGAGGGCGAGCAAGCCGCCCGGGTTCGCCGCGTCCTCGAAGATCTCGGCCTCCAGGCGGCACAAGCGCGCGAATGTCGTCTCCAAAAGTGCGCCGCGGGTGCGGGCGTGGTTGGACGTGGATCCGGGAGGCAGGCCGGCGGCCTCGTCGACGGCGCGGTGGGTGAGCCCGCGCAGCCCTCGCTCCGCGAGCAGGGCGATGGCGGTGTCTCCGATGAGGTCGGGGCGGGACGTCATGGTCGAAGCCTAGCAGTTGACGACTACGCCTGTAGTGGCGTAGAACTACATCCGTAGTCGGAACTACGGATGTAGTGAGAGGGGATCGCTGTGAAGGCTGTCGTGGTGGGTGCGGGATTCGGTGGGCTGGCGGCTGCGGTGGGGCTGCATCAGCGGGGATGGGACGTGACGGTCGCCGAGCGGGCGCCCGAACTGCTGCCGGTCGGTGCCGGGCTCGCGGTGGCGCCGAACGGGCTGCGGGCGCTGGACATGCTGGGGCTGGGTGACGCGGTGCGGAAGCTCGCCGCCTTTCAGGGGGATGCCGCCATGCGCCGCTCTGATGGCCGGGTCATAGCGCGGACCGCCGGTTCGGCCATGGAGCGGCGCTTCGGGGACGCGGTGATCCCCGCGACGCGGGCCGCCGTCATGGACGTCCTGACGGCGTCGCTGCCACCTGATGCGTTGCGGCTCGGCGTCGCGGCGACGGGTGTCGAGGTCGGCGGCACTTCGGAACGGCCGCGACTGCTGACGGATTCCGGCCCGCTGGAAGCGGACCTGATCGTCGCCGCCGACGGCGTGAACTCGGTGCTGCGTAAGGCTCTGTTCCCGGAGCATGGCGGACCGGTCTACAGCGGCTTCACGGCCTGGCGCATGCTCGTCCCGGCGCCTCCCGGCGACTACCTGCCCGGTGAGACGTGGGGCGGGGGCCAGGTCTTCGGGATCACTCCGCTGGCTGACGGCCGGGTCTATGCGTACGCGGCTGACCATTCGCCCGCAGGTGTGACATACCCTGACGAGAAGGCGGAGCTCCTGCGGCGTTTCGGCGGCTGGCACCATCCCATCCCGGAGATCATCGGGGCCGCGGAACCTGGGGCGGTCCTGCACAACGACGTCTATGAGATGGCTGATCCGTTGCCTGCCTACCATCGCGGTGCGGTCGCGATCCTGGGAGATGCGGCGCATGCCATGACTCCCCATCTCGGGCAGGGGGCGAATCAGGCCATGGAAGACGCCGTCACCCTCGCTGCCCTTGTGGGGCCTGCCAAGGATTCAGTGGAGATCGCTACAGCACTTGCCCAGTACACCGCGCTAAGGGTTCCGCGCGGTGCCGACATAGTGCGACGCTCGCATCGGCTCGGAGCGCTGACCCAGACCACTTCGCGACCCAAGGCTGCGCTCCGGAATGTGGTGATGCGGCTCGCCGGACGTGTCGTCCCGGACCTGGCATTGCGCGCAATGGATCCAGTGGTCGCGTGGCAGCCGCCGCAGTAACCGTAGGCTAGGCCACATGTCCGAGAGTGCGCCGCTTCCCGTTCCGACCCGCTATGGCTTCCTGGGCCCGGCGGGGACCTTTACGGAGGCGGCGCTTCTTAACGTTCCCGGGGCGCGGGAAGCGGAGCGGCTCCCTTATGAGTCTGTTCCCGCGGCGCTGGACGCTGTGCGGCGCGGGGAGGTGGCGGGCGCGGTCGTCGCGTTCGAGAACTCGGTCGAGGGCGCGGTCCCGGCCACGCTCGACGACCTGTCGACCGAAGAGCCGCCGCTGCACATCGTGCGCGAGATCTTGTTGCCGGTGGAGTTCGCGCTCATGGGGCGTCCCGGCACCGCGCTGGAGGACATCAAGACGGTGTCCAGTCACCCGCACGCCTATCCGCAGTGCCGGAAGTGGCTCGCCGAGAACCTGCCGGACGCGCGGTGGATCGCCGCGTCGTCCAACGCCGACGCGGCGCGGCTGGTTTCGGAGGGCGTGCATGACGCCGCGCTGGCCGGCTCCTTCGCGGCACCGTTCTACCGGCTCACGCTGCTGGCGCAGGACATCCACGACGTCAGCGGCGCGGTCACGCGGTTCGTGATGGTCGTCCCGCCCGGGCCGGCGCCGGCGCGCACCGGGGCCGACAAGACGTCACTCGCGGTCGTGCTGCGGGACAACCACCCCGGGGCGCTGCTGGAGATCCTGGAGGAGTTCGCGGTCCGCGGCGTGGACCTGACGCGGATCGAGTCCCGGCCCACGCGGTCGCGGCTGGGGACGTACTGGTTCTCCATCGACTGCGAGGGCCACATCGACGACGAGCGGGTCGGCGAGGCGCTCATGGGCCTGCGCCGGGTCGCCGCGGAGGTGCGGTATCTGGGCAGCTACCCGCGGGCCGACGGGCGACCCGTGGAGGTCCGGCGAGGGACCTCCGACGAGGACTTCGGCGAGGCGGCCGCGTGGCTGCGCGGGCTCAGGAGCCGATGAGCGCGTTCAGCAGCGTCTCGCGCTCCTGGATGGCGGTGTAGAGCTGCTCGGAAATGGAGCGCAGGGCCGTCAGGGAGTCGTACTGATAGGCCGCCAGGACGTCGGCCATCGGGTTCTCCATCAGGGTCTGGCGCTCCAGCGACAGCTCCGCCTGCTTCGCGCGCAGCCAGATGAGCCGGTTCCGGAGCCACATCTCGCGCTGCGGGGCGTCCGGGGCCGGGCCCGAGGCCGCCAGGGACCACTCCTCACTGAGCTTCTGCAGCCCCGCGAGGTCGTCCTTCTCGTAGGCGGCGTTCACCCGCGTGATGAAGGCCGAGCGGCGCGCGATCTCCGTCGGATCCTGCACCAGGTCCGGGTGGGAGCGCCGGGCGAGCTCGCGGTACAGGCGCTGCGCGGTCTTGCTGGGGCGGACCGGGGCGTCGGGGTCGGCCGCGGCGTCGGTGCCGTTCGCCGCAGACTCCTCACGGGGCGGGCGCGGGGCGTCGGCGTCGCCGTCCTCCGCGTCACCGGCCGCGTCGTCGGCGGGGAACAGCAGCGGGTCCTCGCCGGCCACCTTGGCCCGCGCCTCCACGGCACGGCGGATCGCCTCGGGGTCGCCGGTCATCGCCGCCTCGGTCTCGGCGGTGAGCGCGTCCAGCTCGTCGAGCCGGCTGTACAGCGGCCCCAGCTGGATCTGGTGCAACCGGGTGAACTGGTCGAGCTCGGCGCGCAGCGTCTCGACGGCCACCTGCGTGTCGAGCAGGTTCGTCTCCGCCACCACGACGGCGTCCTCCAGACTCTGGAACAACGGCTCACTCATGGCCTGGGCAGTCTCCACGGTTTGTCCTCACAGATTTACTCAGGGCACTGCGGCAGAGAGGGTACAGGAGTGGCACAGGGTGACGACTCCGGCATCGGGCGTACTGTGGTGCGCAGGATGATCGACCTTAACGCAGATCTGGGCGAAGGTTTCGGCCGTTGGCGCCTCGGCGACGACGACGCCCTGTTGGGCCTGGTCACCAGTGCCAAGGTCGCCTGAGGCTTCCACGCCGGCGACTTCACCACCATGCGCACGGCGTGCGCGGCGGCGGTGACCCGCGGAGTGCGGATCGGCGCCCAGGTGGGCTACCGCGACCTGCCCGGCTTCGGCCGCCGGGACATCGAGTACGACCCACACGAACTTGTTGACGATGTGCTCTATCAGATCGGTGCTCTAGACGCTTTCGCTCGGGCGGCCGGTGACCGGGTGCGGTATGTGAAGCCCCACGGAGCCCTGTACAACGCATAGTGCGCGACGCGGTGCAGGCCGAGGCCGTCGTCCGCGCCGTGACCCGATACGCCGCGGTCTACGAGACCCCCTGCCGGTACTGGGCTTGCCAGGGTCGGTGTTCCTGGAACTCGCCGCCGCCGCCGGACTGCCGACGGTCGCCGAGGCTTTCGCCGAACGAGCGTACACGCCCCGGGGGACACTGGTGCCCCGATCGACCCCGGGAGCGGTCCTGTCCTTCCCCGAGGAGGTCGCCGCCCGCACGGTGGAGATGGGCGGTATCCGGCACCGTGACCGCGATCGACGGAAGCGAGGTGCGCGTCGGCGCGGAGTCGTTGTGCGTGCACGGGGACTCGCCCTCAGCGGTGGCGGTGGCGGTGGCGGTGGCGTTGGCGCGGGCGGCGGGGCGGGCGCGGGATGGGGAGCCGGCTAGTGAGCCGATGGTGGTCGGTGCCATGCAGGTGCCGCCGGACGGCAGGCCGGCGCTGTTTCTGGCCGACCATCCGGTGACCGGGGGTACCCGGTGATCGCGTGTGCCCATCGGGCGGACTTGGATGCCGTCGGGCAGGCGCGACCGGGGACCCCGGATCCGGTTCCGGATGGTCGGCGGGTGGGCGTAGGGCCGTGCGCTGAGTGGTTGTGGGCGGGGATCACGTCGCGCCGGTCGGGTGGCCCTTCGGCGGGTTCAGGTACGCAGCGAGCGTCGCGCCCGCTAGCGATGGCTGCGCGTGATTCAGGAGGCGGTCGCCGGGGCCGATGTCGCTGTGAGGATCCGGGTCGGTGCCGGATCCCGTGCGTTGGCGGGGGATCCGAGGCGGGCTCGGTGGGATGTCAGGGCCCGGTGATGGTGATTTGTCGGGATCCGGTGGCGGGGTCGGGTCCGCGGCCGTGCTGGAGAAGGCCGGCGAGGTGGTCTGCGGCGGAAGGTCCGTTGGAACGGTGCTGACATCAGCGAAGCCTGGGGCCTGGTCGGACGATGGCTGATCGGGACGGTCCGGGACGCCGACATCGACGCCGGGATGCGGAGTGGTGGCGGCCGGAGCCGAAGTCTGGGTGGGAGCCGAGGGCGGGGCTGGGGTTGCGGTTGGCATTTCGGCAGCGTTTGCTTCGGCGGATGGTGCGGCGCCGGCCTGGAAAGCGGGTTCGGCGGATGGTGCGGCGCCGGCCTGGGGAGCGGGTTCGGCGGCGGGCCCGTCGAGGGGAGTGGCATCTGCCGGGGCGAAGGGGCCCGTGAAGAGGGCGGGCAGGGGCTTCAGGGTGTCCGGGTCGATCCAGCCTTGTTTGATCGCCTCTTGCTGGCAGCCGGTGCGGGAGCGGCCGGCGGCGGTGCTGATGGCGGCCCAGCTTTGGCCTAGTCGGAGGCGGTGGAGGAGATCGGTGCGTTGGGGGTCGGTCCAGCGGGTGCCGTGGTTGGGCCAGAGGGCTTTGCGGCGGGCCAGCTCGGGGTTGGGTTGTTTGGCGAACCAGGTGATGGAGCGGAGTTGGCCTTGGTCGGCTACGTAGACGACTTCGCCTTGGTGGTGGAAGACGAGTTGGTCGTCGTGGAACTCGACGCCGTCGGCGGGGATCATCAGTTGGGCGCCGGGGGTGGTTTCCGGGGCGGATATGAGTTCCGCGCGGAGCCAGGGCTGGGTGGTGGTGGTCATTGGTCCCCCTCTGCGGTGGTTTGGGGTTTGGGTTCTTTCAGGGTGGCAGAGGGGTGGGGTTGGATGTAGGGCGAATTGGGTGATTGAGGATAAGACGTTTTATATTATTGCCGAGCTTTGCGTTGCCTGGTGCGGGTGAGGAGGAGGCTGACCAGCATGCCGGCCAGGAAGGTGCCGGCCAGGGTCAGCCACATGGGGGAGGTCACGGTCACCACCCAGAAGGTGATGCTGGCCTTGTGCGTGTTGGCCAGGATGAACCAGATCGCGATCACCGCGATGACGATGCCGCCGATCAGGCGGGAGCGCTCGGCCTTGTCGGCCGCGGTGCGTTGGGGCTGCGGCGGGGGCTTCGGGGCTTCGGTCGTCATGAACGGGCTGTTGCCGGGGCGGGCGTGCGGGAACCGTTCGTTGCCCCGGACGGGGGATCTCCCGGGCGGTCAGTGCCCGTTCAGGGAGAAGACCACCGAGCCGAAGGAGACCTCGTCGCCGGGGTGGACGGCGGTGGGGGCGGTGATGCGCCAGCCGTTGACCCGGGTGCCGTTGGTGGAGCCCAGGTCGACCAGGAACCAGCCGGTGTGGGAGCGGCGGAACTCGGCGTGGTAGCGGGACACCGTCGTGTCGAACAGCTGCAGGTCGCATTCCGGCATGCGGCCGATGCGGAGGGTCGACTGGGCGTTGCCGGGGAGGGACAGGCGGGGGAGGGAGGGGCCGCGCCAGGCGGCCTTGACCCGGAAGCGGAAGTGCGCGACGGCGGCGACCGCGTTGACCATGCGCTGGCCGAGGCCCGGCCGCGGGGGCGGGATCGGCAGATCGGAGACGAGCTGTGTCAGCTCGTTGTGCGAGCGCACCGCCAGTGCCTGGTCGATGCGGTGAGAGAACGTGTCGCTGGACAGCCGGCCGGCCTCGGCGCCGGCCGCCAGCTGCTCGATGGCGTCATCGCGCTCGGCGTCCGAGGGCCGGTGGTCCGGCGGCTGCCAGGCCGCGTTCCCGAACGATGGACCTCCCATGAGAGCAATTGTCAGGTGTCGGCCGAGCGGGTGTCCAGCAAGACCGTGGGGGTATCGTCAGGGGCCTGCCTCAACCCCTGGGGTCGGTGACCTGTCCGAGGAAGAGGATCTGCCCGCTGACGGTGTCGCGGATCAAGAACAGGAACGGCCGGTCGACGTGCATGGTCACCGTGTGGCTCGGGCCCGGGGCGGCTCCGGCCACGACCGAGACGCCGGAGGCGGCCGCCGCGGTGGTGCCCTCCTCGTCGACGGCGACGTGGGTCTTCTGCACGACGGTGCCCACCGAGAGCTTCTCCGGCTTGGCCGGGATGCCGCTCAGGTCGGCGGCGCCGGCGTCGAACACCGAGGTCATGCCCAGGGCGGTCAGCGCCTCCTTGAGCTGCAGGCTGGTGTCGAAGGTGAACTTCGGCAGCTGCAGGTCGACCTGCGCGGTCGAGGCCGAGGCCGCCATCGACGCCAGCTTGTCGGCGGTGACCTCCTTGCGGAAGGTGTCGAAGGTGCCGGCCGCCGGGAGCACGATGCCCATCGCCATGTGGTCCTGCTCGTAGGGCAGCTCGACGTACTGCCAGCCGCTGTTCTCGGCATAGCCGTACTCGTGGAGCTGGCTCATGGTGGGGACGGCGGCCGTGCCGCCCTTGCCCAGGTGGAACGGCATGTCGCTGGTGCCGCTCTTCTGGAACGTGTCGGCCCACTTGGCCTTGAAGTACAGCGCGTCGGTGAGCGCCAGGCGGGTGCTCGCGTCGATGGAGCCGAGGCCGAACAGGTCCTTGATCAGTCCGTTGGTCTGGTCCTGGACGGTCTTGTTGATCGTCTGCCGGGCGTCGTCCGGTGCGCCCGAGAAGTCGACCTCGTGCATGCCGGTGTCGAACGCCGTGGCCAGCGCCTTCAGATAGGGCTGCTGGAGGTCGTAGCCCTTCTGCGTCCACGCGCTGTCGTACTGCTGCAGGTCCGCCTTGTCGGTGAGCGCACGCTGCGCCGTGGCGGCGTTCAGGGCGCCCAGCGCGTTCGCGAACTGGTCGGCCGGCAGCGAGCTGTGCAGGGTCTTGGTCATCTCGGCCGCGGTCTGGCCCTTGGCGCCGGGCATCAGCATGGCCAGCACCGTGGCCAGGCTGGTCGGCGAGACCATGACGTTGCCGTCCCGGCCGTCGGCGACGGCGTGGAAGACGTCGACTCCGAACGCGTTCGCGCTCGTGGCGGCGGCGGCCAGGTCCGCCGGGGCGACGGTCGCGCGGCTCGCGTCGGCCCGGACCAGGGCGCCGTCCTTCGGTTTGCCGCCGCCGGACGAGCACGCGGTCAGGGCGGCGAGGGCGGCGGCGACGATCACTGCTATCTGCTGACGTGGCATGCGGATTGGACGCAGCCGACGGCGATCCGGTTTCCCGAACGAGTGAGTGACTGACTCGGACGCCGGTCGTTGAAGCGGTCATGAACGTCATGACCTTGTCGCCAGTGGCTCCTCTTTCCGTGAAGCAGAACGAGGAACAGCAGTTAGTAGGTGAATCTGTTGATATCCCTCAGCAGCAGGGTGTGGAGCTGACGCCCGAGCCGTCCGGGGAGGGGTCCCCGGAGATGGCCGTTGAGAAGACCTCGGAGACGGAGCAGGAGCCGGAGCAGGAGCCGGTCGGCGAGGCCACTGAGGAGAAGGACGAGAAGGACGAGAAAGACGAGAAGAAGACAACTGCCAAACCCAAGCGGAAAAGCGCCCCGCGCAAGGCCGCCGGTGGCACCAAGACCCTCGTCGTCCTGAAAGAGGGCCGGGTGCAGTACGCGGACTCCGAGACCGTCGTCGTCGTGGACCTCGACGAGGCCTCCTCCCCCGACACGGACGTCCACGACGTCCTGGACCGCCTCACGGAGCTGCGCGACGCCGTCGAGTCGTCCGGCAAGGCGGACGCGGTCAAGGCGCTGACAGACCTGATCCAGGAAAAGGCTTTGGGCTAGCCGAGGGTCCGGGCCCGGACGCATCCGGGCCCTGCTCGTCCTAGTCCTTCGACGGCTGCCAGAGCGGTTCGTCGACGGTGAAGCCCACCGGCTCGCCCCAGCCGTTGCGGTACGCGACCTCGTGCGCGGGCCGTCGCGGGGCCACCGCCCAGCGGCCGGTCGGGTACCCGAAGGACACGCAGCAGGCCTGCTTCCAGTCGTCGTCGGCCGGCACGCCCAGGATCTCCTTGACCTCGTGGTCGTGGAAGGCTCCCAGGATCGACGTCAGCGCGCTGCCGACTCCGTTCACCCGGGCGGCGAGCTGGGCGCTCCAGACCGCCGGAAAGATCGAGCCGCCGGTGCGGTCCCACTGGACGAACGCGAACAGGAACAGCGGCACCTGCTCGAAGTGGTCGGCCAGCCACTGGGAGGACTTGGCGACCTTGGCCATCTGGATGGACTCCGGGCTGTCCGGATCGGCGGCCACCGCGGCCATGCGCGGGGCGTAGATGGTCCGGTAGAGCTGGTCCAGGGCGTCGCGGTAGAGCGGGCCGAGGAGCTTCTTCTTCTCGGGGTCGTCCAGGAGCAGGAATCGCCAGTTCTGGGTGTTGCCGCCGGACGGGGCACGGATGGCGGCGTCGAGGATCTGGGCCTGGACCGTGTCCGGGATCGGGTCCGGCTTGACCCGGCGCATTGCGCGGGTGGTGTAGAGCGCTTCGTAGATGTCCATGGTGAAGCGCACAGTAGGTTCCATCCCCGGCCGGGACAAGTGCGGGCTCACCCATGGCGAAGCGCGTAGCTCAAGCGGTCCGCGACCGCGGCGCGGGCCAGGCGGGCGGCGGTGGCGTTGTCCACAGCCAGGAAGACCAGACCGCCGTCGTCCGGCGCGGCGCGGGCCGGGCCGGCGGTGTCCGCGGGGCGCGCGATCTCGAGTACTGAGACGTCGAGGGCCACCGCTGTCTCATTCCGCGGCCGGGCGCCGAGCGGGTCGCGGGCGGCGGGATCGGGGGCGACGGGCTCCGGTGGCGCGCCCGGGCCGGTGTCGCGGGCGGCGAGCACGTCGATCCGGTCGCCGGGGCGCAGATAGCCGGCGCTGCCGGCGTCGGCGAACCGCACCGGGACCGCGACCAGGCCGCTCATCAGGGGTTCCGCGGCGAACCGGGGTGGCCGGCGGGGTGGCGGACCGGAGGGCTCGGCGGACACCAGGGCCATCGAGACCCCGGCGAACCCGGCGGCTCCGACCACGCGGAGGCGGCGGGTTCTGGATGAGCGGCGCCGTCCGGCTATGCGGGCGGCGAGCTTCGAACGGCTGGCGGAGGTGGTCGGCATCGTTCTCCCTGGCGTAGTCGGGACGCTTCAGGGAGTAATGATCCGGAGGTGCGGCGAAGCCTGTCCACGGCCGCGGTGCGACCTGTGGATAACTAGGGGAAGTCTGTGGATAACCCGGTGGATGGCCGGGCTGTGCTCAGCTGCCTGTGGACGAGGTCGAGGAAGAACCCGACGACGAGGCCGACGTCGAGGAGGAGCTCGAGGAGCTCGAGCCCGACGAGGACGACTCGCTCTTGCCCGAGGAGCCGGACGAGCCGGAGCCCGAGGACCCGCTCGAGCCGTTCGACGACGCGGCCGGCGTGGACGAGCTCGACGACGAGCGGCTGTCGGTCCGGTAGAAGCCGCTGCCCTTGAACACGATGCCCACAGCGGAGAAGACCTTGCGCAGTTCGCCCTCGCAGTTGGGGCAGACGGTCAGCGCGTCGTCCGTGAACTTCTGCATGACCTCCAGCGCCTCACCGCAGTCCTTGCACTGGTACTGGTAAGTCGGCACGGGGAACTCCTTCTTCGACCTGGCACTCTGGCCGCCAGACTGCTAATTCTGCGGGATCGGCGCGGAGCTGTCCAATGCGGGGGTACCGGGCAGTGACGCACGTCACGTTCGATGCGGGGCCGGATCAGAACAGCGGGATCTCGAACCAGACGAACTTCCCGGCGTCGGTGGGCCGCGCGCCCCACCGCGCCGACAGCGCGTCCACGAGATACAACCCGCGGCCGCCCTCATCTGTTTCCGCGGCCTGCCGGATGCGCGGCAGCCGGACGTCCGGGTCGTGCACCTCGATCCACAGCGCCCGCAGACCGCGGCGCAGCACCAGGTCCAGCCGTCGCGAGCCGCCGGGCGCGGTCAGGGTGCCGTCCAGCATCCCCAGTTCGTCCAGCAGGCCGGGCTCGGCGAGCAGGTCCATCTCGCCGTCCTCGTCCAGAGCCCCGAGGTGGTGGGCGTACTCCCGGACCGCGGCCAGCTCCAGCATGTCCTCGGCCAGCGGCGGCGGCTCGGCCTCCGGCTGCTGGTCGGAGTCGGCGAAGGACCACGGCGACGGCCGCGGTCCGCTCGCGTGCCGCACCGCGTTGGTGATCAGCTCCGACACCAGCAGCTCGGCCAGCTCGGCGTGTTCGCTCAGGCCCCACTCCCGCAGCACCGCCCGGGTGTGGTGGCGGGCCGCGAACGCCGCCTCGGGACGCGCCGGCAACGCCAGGCGGGACAGCGGCAGGTCGACCGTCGAGGTCGCCATGGCGAGCACGGCCTGGTCGTCATGGGCCTCGCTGCCCGCGGCGCGCAACGCCGCCCGGCAGATCGCCCGAGGCTCCCGCACCACCCGTTCGACGGCCTCGCACAGGGTCCGCACACCCTGGTCCACCGACTGGTCGCGGCGCTCCACGACCCCGTCGGTGTACATCACCAGGACGTCGCCCGGCGGGATGCTGAAAATGTGGTCGTCGAACTGCACCGCGCCCTTGCCCCCGCCCGGTCCCAGCGGACCGATGCCCAGCGGGACGTCCGGCGGGACCTCCATGGGATACGTACCGTGTGCCGAGGCGAGGAGCGGCGGGGGATGACCGGCGTTGGCTAAAGCGCACCGCCGCGTGAAGGGGTCGTAGATCGCGTATACACAGGTGACGAGGATCTCCTCGTTCAACCCGCGTACCAGTTCGTCCAGATACGACAGCAACTGCCCCGGCTGCACATCGAGCACCGCATAGGCCCGCAGAGCCGCCCGCAGCTGTCCCATCACCGCAGCGGCGTGGGCTCCACGACCCTGCACGTCTCCGATGACGACACCGATCCGCCCGGCCGACAGCTCCACCACGTCATACAGGTCGCCGCTCACTTCAGAAGCGGCACCCGGTGCGTAGCCCACGCGGATGGAGACACCGTCAGGAAGCGGCAGATCGGTCGGCAGCAGCGACTTCTGCAGTGCCAGAGCCAATGTCCGCTGCCGATCGAACATGGCCGCGTTCTCCAGGGCCAGCCCTGCCCGCGCAGCCAGCTCCTCGACCAGTTCCAAGTCCGCGGTGTCATAGCGCGGTGTCGGATCCGCGTCCTCAGTGAGCGCGATGGCCAGCACGCCACGCACTCCACTCGGCGCCAGCAAGGGAACCGCGATCAGAGACTTGGCATCCAGCAGCAGCGACTTGCGGTCGCACTCTTCATCCGGATCCAGCGCCTTGACCCGCGGCGCCCCCTGGATGAGCACTGGACGACCCGTTCGCAGCGCGCGGTCACACGGGTGCCGCGCGGGGTAGTGGATCTCCGTACCCGAACGCATAGGGGGACACGGCGCGGTGTCCGTACTGTGCACGGTCACCAAGCGCTCGGCGACGCCGTTCTCGTCCAGCAGGTCCACCACACAGGTGTCCGCGAACGCCGGGACCAGGATCTCGGCCAGCGCCGCCAGTGTCCGGCCGGTGTCGAGCGACGTCCCCAGCTGCATCCCGGCCCGCGACAGCACCGCGGCGCGCACCGCCGCCCGGGCCGCGGCCCGCTGCTGGTCGTCGCGGCTGGCGTCGGTCCCGAACAGGTCGATCGCCGTCACCACGGTCCCGGTGATCATGCCGCCGCTGGTCATCGGCGCGGCCCGCACCCGGGCCAGCAGCGAGTCGCCGTTGCGGGTGGTGATCGGGAAGGAGCCCTCCCAGGTCCCGCCGCGCTGCACCGTCGACCCGATGGAGTCCAGATGCGACTGCGCATTGCCGTTGGTGCCGTCGGCGACCACGAACTCGGTCCACGGACGGCCCAGGACTTCGTCGCCGTTGTACCCGAACAACTCCTCGGCGGCGGGGTTCCAGCCGGTGATCAGCCCGCGCCGGTTCAGCACCACGACCGGATCCGGCAGCGCCTCCAGCACCGCGATCGCCGCACTCTGCGTGGCGTTGTTCGGGATCAGCTCGGCCGACGGCTGAAGCCGGGCATGCGGGAGCTGTTCCCCGGTCCCCGGCTGACGTCGCATGTGAGATACCAACCGCTCTGCCGAACCCTGTCCTTCTTTAAGCGCCGAGTCTGCCACTAGCGGTCCCCTCCGCGCGAGGAAACCCGGCGGGATATTAATGCCAGCGGCGAACGCTTTCCCCCGCGACGGCCAAGTCGACGGGGCGGTCGTGCGGCTCCACCGGGACGTCCACGTCCATCTCGCCCGGGTACAGCAGGGCCGCGACCCGGGGGCGCGCGACGCTTCCGGACGCCTCGATCCTGGCCAGCACCCGGTCGTAGCTGCCGCCGCCGCGGCCCATCCGCATCCCGGAGGGCGACACCGCCAGCGCTGGCACCACGATCCACGAGGCCGACAACACAGCGTCCGCACCCAGTGACTCAGAGGGCTCCGGGATCGGGCTCGGCCGGATGCCGCCGGGCGGATTCCTTCGAACGAGTGAATCAGGACCGGTGTACAGCCCCCACGACAGGTCCATGTCATTCTCTAGAATGGGTAATAAGACACGGACACCGCGCTCACGCAGCCCAGCCAGCAACGGGCCCGTGTCGGGCTCGGTGCCGAAGGACGCGTACGCGGCGACCATGTCCGCGTCGCCGATCCACCCCAGCAACGTCGCGCAGGCCTCGGCCGACCATCGCGCGCGCAGCTCGGGGGCGCACGCTCGGCGCGCGGCCAGCAACCGTGACCGGATCGTGCCCTTGGCGGGGCCCGGGTCGTTGAAATGGTTCGTCATGCTGTGCTCAAGAATGCCAGGCCGGGAGAGGAGCCCCACCGAATGACCCTCACGGCGGCCGCTTTGGTGTTCCTTGCGGTGGCCTGCGCCTTCCTGGGCGGTATGACCCTGGCCCTGCGGCAGAAGCTCGACCGGCTCCAGGAGAGCACCCGCGCCGCGCTGGCCGAGGCCGCCGACGAGGTGGTGGGACTGGAACAGGGCCGTGAGGATCTCGAGCGGCTCTCCGCGATCGATCCCCTGACCGGGGTCTGGAACTACCGGCACCTGCAGGGCACCCTGAGCCGTGAGCTCGAGGCCGCACGCACCACGGGGACCGGTGGCGCCCTGCTGATGATCGATGTCGACGACTTCCGTCGGGTCAACGCCGCGTACGGCCACCAGCGCGGCTCGGCCGTGCTGCGCGAACTCGCCCAGCGCCTCGCCCTGGAGGTCCGCACCGCCGACACCTTCGCCCGCTACGGCGGCGAGGAGTTCGTCCTGATCCTGCCCGGCACCAACGCCGAAACCGCCACCAAGGTCGCCGAACGGCTCTGCTACGCCGTCCGGAAGATCGCCTTCGACGCCGGCCCGGACAGCGATCCGGCCCAGGGCGCGCTCCAACTCACGATCTCCATCGGCGGTGTGACATATCCGGACCACGGCACCCATGCGACGACGCTATTGCGTCAAGCTGACGAACAACTCATGGCGGCTAAACGCGACTCTCATGGAAGTTGGCGGATCAGCTGATACCGTCCCGCTCATGGTGGAGGTTCGAAAAGCAGTCATTCCGTCGGCGGGCCTGGGCACCCGGTTCCTTCCCGCCACCAAGGCGACGCCCAAGGAGATGCTGCCGGTCATCGACAAACCGACGATCCAGTACGTCGTCGAGGAAGCCGTGACCGCGGGACTGACCGACGTCCTCATGGTGACCGGCCGTAACAAGCGGCCGCTGGAGGACCACTTCGACCGCGCGGCGGAGCTGGAAGAGGCGCTCGCCGCTAAGGGCGACGAGGCGCGGCTGGAGCAGGTGCGCGCGTCCTCGAACATGGCCAACGTCCACTATGTGCGGCAAGGCGACCCCAAGGGGCTCGGCCACGCCGTCCTCAAGGCGGCGTCCTACGTGAACGGCGAGCCTTTCGCAGTGCTGCTCGGCGACGACTTCATCGACGAGCGCGACCCCCTGCTGCCGGCGATGATAGAGGTCCGCAGGCGCTACGGCGGTTCGGTCGTCGGCCTCATCGAGGTCCCCGAAGAGCACATCCACATGTATGGCTGCGCGGCGGTGAAGCCCGCCCCGGACGGTCCCGCCCTGCCCTTCGACCACACCAGCCTGATTCAGATCACCGACCTGGTGGAGAAGCCGGCCGCGGCACAGGCGCCGTCGAACCTCGCCGTGATCGGCCGTTACGTCCTGGACCCGGCCGTGATGGACGTCCTGGCCGAGACCCCGCCCGGCCGCGGCGGCGAGATCCAGCTCACCGACGCCCTGCGCACCCTGGCCGGGAACCCGGACGTCGGCGGTCCGGTGCACGGCGTGGTCTTCACCGGCCGCCGCTACGACACCGGCAACCCGATCGACTATTTGAAGACCGTCGTCCAGCTCGCCGTGGACCGTCCGGATCTCGGTAAGGAGTTCCGCGAGTGGCTCTCCGACTATGTCCGGGAGGGCTTCCAGATCTGAGCCAGGGGGTCCTCCAAGTAGATGGAGATCACCCTTATCTCGGCTTCTACGTCCTTCGCGTAAGGGATGATGGACGTATGGCCGACGAATCCGAAAACGAGAAGATGCGCAGCGTCGACGACCACTTGGCCCTGGTCCTGGACACCGTGCAGCTGCTCGCCCCGATGGAGCTCCCGATCACGGATGTGAACGGGCTGACGCTCGCCGCCGACGTGGTCGCCGCCATGCCGCTGCCGCCGTTCGACAACTCCTCGGTCGACGGCTACGCGGTCCGCTTGGCCGACCTGGACGGCGCCGCGGAGGACAGCCCCGCGGAGCTGCGCGTGGTCGGCGACATCGCGGCCGGTTCGGTGTTCGAGGGGATCCTGGAGCCGGGCACCTGCGCGCGCATCATGACCGGGGCGATGGTGCCGCACGGCGCTGAGGCGATCGTGCCGGTGGAGTGGACCGACGGCGGCACCGAGAGCGTGCGGATCACCCGGGTCCCGGAGCGCGACGAGCACGTCCGGGTGCTCGGCTCGGACGTGGCCAGCGGCGAGGTGGTGCTCAAGGCCGGCACCAAGCTGGGCCCGCGCCAGATCGGCCTGCTGGCCGCGATCGGCCAGGTCCACGCCCCGGTGCACCCGCATCCGCGGGTCGTGGTGCTCTCCACCGGCTCCGAGCTCGTCGAGCCCGGCACGCCGCTGGGCCCGGGCCAGATCAACGACGGCAACGGCCCGGCGCTGACCGCCGCGGTGAACGCCATGGGCGCCACCGGCATCCGGGTCGGGATCATCGGCGACGAGCCGCAGGGCGTCCTGAACGCGATCGAGGACCAGCTGATCCGCGCCGACATGGTGGTCACCACCGGCGGCGTCTCGGTCGGCGCCTACGACGTGGTGAAGGAGGTGCTCTCGACGCTGGGCACCGTGGAGTTCACCAAGGTCGCGATGCAGCCCGGCATGCCGCAGGGCTTCGGCACCGTCGGCGAGGACCGGATCCCGATCTTCACACTGCCCGGCAACCCGGTGTCGGCGTACGTGTCCTTCGAGCTCTACATCCGCCCGGCGATCGAGAAGATGATGGGCCGGGAGGCCGGGCCGCGGCGCACGGTGACCGCGACCTGCTTCGGCGCCTTCTCCTCCCCCCGGGGCAAGCGACAGTTCGCGCGCGGCGTCTACGACGCGGTCGGGCACAGCGTGCGGCCGGTCGGCGGGCACGGCTCGCACCTGGTCGGCGACCTGGCGCTGGCCAACGCGCTGATCGTGGTGCCCGAGCACGTCACCGAGGTGGTGGACGGCGACGACGTCGAGGTGATCGTGCTCGACGGCGGCCCGCGATGAGCACGGACGACCGGGCCGGCAAGTCCGACCACCTGACGCACCTCGACAGCGCCGGCGACGCGCGCATGGTCGACGTGACCGCGAAGCCGGTGTCGGCGCGGGAGGCCCGCGCCACCGGCTTCGTCGAGGTCTCGCCGAAGGTCGTGGAGCTGCTGCGCGGCGAGGGCGTCCCGAAGGGGGACGCCCTGTCGGTCGCGCGCATCGCCGGGATCATGGGCGCGAAGAAGACCCCGGACCTGATCCCGCTGTGCCATCCGATCGCCATCAGCGGAGTGAAGGTCGCGCTGCGGGTCGAAGACGAGGGAGTGGCCATCGCCGCGACCGTGAAGACCGCGGACCGGACCGGGGTGGAGATGGAGGCGCTGACCGCGGTGGCGGTCGCCGGCCTCACTGTGATCGACATGGTGAAGGCGGTGGACCCGGCTGCCGTCCTCACCGGGATCCAGGTCGAGACCAAGACCGGCGGTGTGTCAGGGGACTGGTCGCGCGCGGGTTAGATAACCCTTGCGACTTGAAGGTCTCGGTGTCATGGTGCCCCGAACGCGGTTGTGAGCCTCCCTACCCACCGGCCCCCGATCCTGCACCGGCTTCGCCGTTGCTTGGATCGAGGTTGCGTAGGGGCCCAGACGTTCGTGTTCGAAATAGGCCGATCAGACATCTCCCCGAGATCTCAAGGACGCGCCATGACCGATCCGAGTACCGCGGCGGCGCCGCCGCCCGAGAACGACACGGGGCGCCTCGACGGTGCCTCCCGTGCCCGCATCTTCACCGTCATCGCGGTCGTCGTGCTGTTCGCCGAGGTCGCGCCGCTGCAGTACACGATGGTCTCGCCGGCCGCCCAGCTGATCGGCCAGAGCTTCCCCGGCGTGGGCAGCAACATCGCGTGGATGACCATCATCTTCGGCCTGGTCGGCGGCGCCTCGACGCCGATCCTGGGCAAGCTGTCGGACCTGTACGGCAAGCGCAACATGCTGCTCGCCGTCGGCGTCTCGTTCCTGATCGGCTCCCTGATCTGCGCCACCACGAGCAACTGGACGCTGTTCCTCATCGGGCGCGCGTTCCAGGCGGTGGCGATCGCCGCGGCGACCGTCGCCTACGGCCTGATCCGGGACCTGATCCCGCGCAAGTACGTGCCGCTGGCGATCGGCCTGGTGTCGACGGGCCTCGGCGTGTCCGGCGTCGGCGGCATCATGCTCTCGGGTGTGCTGACCGACAGTGCCGGCTGGAGTTACAAGTCGCTGTTCTGGTTCCTGGTGATCTACACGGTGGTCACACTGCCGCTGCTGTTCCTGGTCTGCCCGGAGACGAAGTTCCGGGCGAAGCAGAAACTGGATCCGGCTGGGGCGCTGCTGTTGGCCGGTGGCGTCGGGTTCGCGCTGCTCTATGTCTCCAACGGGGCGAACGTCGGGTGGACCAATGCGCTCTACATGGGATACCTCGTCCTCGGCGTGGTGCTCATGGCGGGGTTCATCGTGCTGGAACGGCGGGTCAGCCAACCGATCATCGACATGCGGCTGTTGTTCTCGCCGAACGTGTCGACGGTGTTGTTCGTGGCTTTCTTCGCCGCGATAGTGGTGGGTATCCAGGCATTCGCGATCCCTTACATGGTGTCCACGCCTAACGCGCATGGACTGATAGCAGCGACGCAACAGGGTGCGGCAGCGCGCTTCAAGGGATTGGTACAGCCGGATCAGATACCGGTGAAGGTGATCGGAGACGTCAGTTACGGTCTCGGTTTCACCCTGCTGGGGCTGGCGTTCCATGTGCAGGTGTGGGGATCGTCGGTGTCGATGGTCTCCGGTGCGGCCTCTGGGCAGCTTTCCGGGAAGATCGGCGCACGTAAGCCGTTGCTTATAGGGATGCTCGCCTTCGCCCTCACCAGTGGTGTGTACGCGGCCGCGCATCACGGTGCCCTGACACTGGCGCTGGTGGGCATCGTGTTCGGTGTCGGGTTCGGCGCCTTCTATGCGACGACGCCGAACCTGCTCGTCGAGGCTTCGCCGCCGGAACAGCAAGGGATCACTGCGGGGATGCTCGGTGTCTCCAACTCCATAGGTACCGCGGTGGGGACCGCTATAGCGGCGGCCTTCCAGGCGGCGCACCCGGTGAAGCTTGTTGTAGCCGGGCAGACAGTGCTCGCCGGTACGCCGGATCCCAAGACCGGGGTGACGAAGCGCGCGGGCGTCTTCACGGATGCCGCCTATACGCAGATCTTCATAGCGTGCGCGATAGCGGGCGTGATCGCGTTGGCTGGTGTGTACTTCATGCGCGCCGGACGGACCGCGTCCACTGGCGGCTTGGGATACCTCGTCGGTAAGGAACCGGTCAAGGAAACAGCGCCGGCATAGGGAACTACCCGCGCAGGGAACTAAAGGAGGCCGGGGCCACCCTCTTAAGAGGTGGCCCCGGCCTCTCTGTGCTGAGAGAACTCAGACGACGTCGCTGAGAGAACTCAGATGGCGTCCTTGAACGCCTTGGCCATCACCTGGTAGCCGGCGTCGTTGGCGTGGATGTTGGGGCCGACCGGCTTAGGCGCGCACATCCAGGTCCACTGGCAGATGCGGGCCACGTTCAGCGGGACGGTGACGCCCGGCTGGAGCTGCACCTGGTGGACGAAGTCGTTGCTGCTGAAGGCGCCGCTGACGTCGGCGACCCGGACGCCGTGGAGCGGGTACTCGACCGTGAAGACCGCGTTGAACAGGTTCAGGAACACGGCCGACAGCTCGGCGGTGGACTGGCCCGAGGAGCCGGTCAGCCAGGAAGCCAGGAACGGGTTGTAGTAGGTCGAGCCGACGAACTCGGTCTTGTGCCCGGCCGCCGCGCGCAGCTTGTCGACGATGACCGGCAGGTCCTGCGCGGTCTGCTTGATGCCGTTCAGGCCGCACTGGATGTCCAGGCCGCTCGGGCCGGCGCAGCCGTCCACGTCGTTCGCGCCGATGTCGATGGTGACCAGGACCCGGTCGCCCCTGTGCGCCTTGAGGAAGTCGGCGGCGGCGTCGAGCTGGTTCTTGTACGGCTCCGGGTACGGGCAGCCGCCGTGGATCATCGAGCCCGTGGTCTCGCCGGGGCATGCCAGGTTCACGTACTTGGTACCGCCGGCCTTCAGCGAGGCGGCGATGTCGTCGGCGTAACCGCGACCGCTGATGTAGCCCTGACCGGTGGTGGCGTTCGGCTGCCAGCCGGCGCCGAGGGAGTCGCCGAGGGCGAGGTAGTAGTCGAAGGGCTTGTGCTTCCAGCCGTCGGTGGCGCTGGCCGGGCCGGCGGTGACCGCCAGGCCGCACAGCGCGGCGGCCGCGACCGCGGCGGCCTTGCGCAGGCTGAGCGTGGGAACGTGCATGCTTTCGGTCCCCTCCCGTGGAGAAAACGCCGCCGGCGAGGGGTACCTCGCACAAAGATGTGGCGGCGGACACCAGGATGTTACTGGGAGGTATCTGGGAGGGATAGAGGGGTTGGCTGAAGCGGCGAGCAGGTCTGCGGGGACACGCTGAGCCGAGGGGGATCAAGCGGTTGAAACGGGCGGACCGGGGCGAGCGGGACGTCCCGACTCAGTTGTCGAACGGCAGCACGAGCGTGCGCAGCAGCCCGGCCAGTGTTCCGCGCTCGGCCGCCGAGAGGCTGCCGAGGAGTTCGCGTTCTTGGGCGAGCAGGCCTTCGAAGGCGCCGTCCACGCGCTCGCGGCCGGTCTCGGACAGCTGCACCAGCACGCCGCGGCGGTCGCCGGGGTCGGGCAGGCGCTTCACGAGGTCCTTGGCGGCGAGGCGGTCGATGCGGTTGGTCATGGTGCCGCTGGTGACCAGGGTCTGGGTCAGCAGCTTGCTGGGAGTGAGCTGATACGGCGCTCCGGCGCGGCGGAGTGCCGACAGCACGTCGAACTCCCACGGTTCGAGGTCGTGTTCGGCGAAGGCCGTGCGGCGGGCGCGGTCGAGGTGCCGGGCCAGCCGGGACACGCGGGAGAGCACTTCGAGGGGGGCGACGTCCAGGTCCGGCCGTTCGTGGCGCCAGGCGTCGACCAGGCGGTCGACCTCGTCGCGGCACGCCGCGGGATCCGGGCTGCCGGCGGCCGGGGCGGCGGGCGCGGCGGAGTCCAGGTCGTGCGTTCGGGGCGTGTCCACCGCGGCCTTCTCCTCAGGATGATCCGAGATCCCAGCCTAGCGGGAAGGTCGGCGCCGAGCATCTTGACATCGAGATTCTTGACCGGGCAGACTCGGGGTATCTTGACGTCGAGATACTTTGGCGGGTTCGGCCGCGAGGTATTTCATTTCGGAGGTACCTCGAAGACGAGGTACCTCAAATGCGGAGGTATCTCGAAGGCGAGGTACCTCGAGGTGGAGGAGGCGGCTATGGCCGGTGACATCTGGAACGCCCAGCAGTACCTGAAGTTCGCGGACGACCGCCTGCGCCCCTTCCTCGACCTCGTAGCGCAGATGGAGACCAAAGAGGACGCCCGCCTCGTCGTCGACCTGGGCTGCGGTCCCGGCAACGCCACCGCGCTGCTGGCCGACTGGTGGCCGGACGCGCGGGTGGTCGGCGTCGACTCGTCCCCGGCGATGATCGAGGCCGCGCGGGAGCACGCGATTCCCGGCCGTGTCGAGTTCGAGCTCGGCGATCTGCGCGACTGGCACCCGGCTGAGAAGCCCGACGTCATCCTCGCCAACGCCGTGCTGCAGTGGGTCCCCGGCCATCTCGACCTGATCGGCGACCTGGTGGCGCAGCTCGCGCCCGGCGGTCTGTTCGGCTTCCAGGTCCCCGGCAACTTCGAGGCTCCGTCCCACGTCGCGCTCGCCGAGGTGAAGCGCGCCTGGGCCGGGCGCATCGACGCCGGCATCGAGCGGCCCGCGTCCCATGACCCCGCCGTCTACCTGGAGAAGCTCGCCGAGGCCGGGCTGGAGCCCGACGTGTGGGAGACCACGTACACCTACGTGATCCCCAGCGACCCGGATCCCTCCGTACCGTGCGGGGTGACCGAGTTCGTCCGCGGCACCGCACTGCGGCCCGCGGTGAAGGCCCTGGACGACGCCGACGCCGCCGCGTTCATCGCCGACTACGACGCCCTGGTCCGCCGTGCCTATCCGGTCCGCGACCTGGGCGGACGTCCCGTACAGCTGTTGCCTTACCGACGGATCTTCGCCGTCGGCCGTTCCGCCTGAAAGAGAGAATCATGATGCTCGCAGGGCTCCACCATGTGCAGGTCGCCGTTCCCCTGGGCGCCGAGGACGTCTCGCGCGCCTACTACGTCGGCGTGCTCGGCATGACCGAGCTGCCCAAGCCGCCGGTCCTGGCGGCCCGCGGAGGCTGCTGGTTCGCCGCCGGGAACCTGGAGATCCACACCGGCGTCGAGGAGCCGTTCGCCCCCGCCCGCAAGGCGCACCCCGGCATCGTCGTCACCGACATCGACGCCGTCGCGGCCGCCCTCACCGGCGCCGGCCACGAGTACACCTGGGACGACACCATCCCGGACCGCCGCCGCATGCACACCTTCGACCCGCACGGCAACCGCCTGGAGTTCATCCAGCAGTAGGCACACGCCGCGCGCACGGGGCCGTCACTCGTCCGTCAGGCCCCGGTCCCGCTCGTCGAGCTCCTTCAACAGAGCTTGCATCTCCCCGCGCACGTAGTCCCGGGTGGCCACCTCGCCCACCGCCATCCGGAGCGACGCTATCTCCCGGGTGATGTACTCCATCGTCGCGATCGACAGCTCCTCGCGCGCCCGGTCCTCGGCCACCTGCACCTTGTCCCGCTCGGCCTGCCGGTTCTGCGCCAGCAGGATCAGCGGGGCGGCGTACGCGGCCTGCGTCGAGAACGCCAGGTTCAGCAGGATGAACGGGTACGGGTCCCAGCGGATCGTCTTCGTGACGACCATGATGTTCAGGAGGATCCAGACCACCACGACCATGGACTGGATCACCAGGTACCGCGCGGTCCCGAAGAACCGCGCGATCGACTCCGACACCCGTCCGAAGGCGTCCGGGTCGAACGACGGCTTCAGCGACACCTGCCGCCGCCCGCGCGGCTGGTCCAGTCTCGACTGGGCGTACTCGCGCGCCATGTCAGGCCTCCCCTGCAACGACGCGCATGGCGCGACCGGACCCCGCGTCGGGTGCCGGCCCCGCCCCCGGCGTCTCGCCGTCGACCCCCCGTGCCTCCTCCGGACCCTGCTGCTCCTGCTCCTCCAGCAGATCCACGACCTCGCGCTGCTCCGGCGGCATCTCGTCGTGCGGCATCCGGGCCGCCTGCATCCGCCAGTCGTCCGGCAGCAGGTGGTCCAGCACGTCGTCCACGGTCACCGCGCCCAGCAGCCGGTCGTCGGCGTCCACCACCGGCGCGGCCACCAGGTTGTACGTGGCCATGTACGCCGTGACCTCGTTCAGCGGCGCGTCCGGCCGCAGCGGCTCCAGCTCCACGTCCACCGCCCCGGACACCAGCGCCATCGGCGGCTCCCGGAGCAGCCGCTGGATGTGCACGGCGCCCAGGTAGCGCCCGGTCGGCGTCTCGGTGGGCGCCCGGGTCACGAACACCAGGGAGGCGTTGGCCGGCGTCCGCTCCTCGTCCCGCACCAGCGCCAGGGCCTCGGCCACGGTGGAGTTCGGCGGCAGGATGATCGGGTCGGAGTTCATCAGGCCGCCCGCGGTGTCCTCGCGGTAGGTCAGCAGTCGCCGCACCGGGTTCGCGTCCTGCGGCTCCATCAGCGCCAGCAGCCGCTCGGCCTCGTCCGCGCTCAGCTCGCCGAGCAGGTCCGCGGCGTCGTCCGGGTCCATCGCCTCCAGCACGTCGGCGGCCCGCTCCGACTCCAGCTCGCCCAGGATCTCCACCTGATCGTCCTCGGGCAGCTCCTCCAGCACGTCGGCCAGGCGCTCGTCGTCCAGCGCCGCCGCCACCTCGCCGCGCCGCTTGGGCGACAGCTCGTGCATCACGTGCGCCAGGTCCGCGGCGTGCAGCTTGTCCAGCGCCGCGACCAGCTCGGCCGCGCCCTGCGCGCCCGGCGCCTCGGCGGCCAGCCCGGTCACCGCGTCCCAGTCCACGGTCAGCGTCTCGCTGCGGCGCCGCAGGCCCTTGGCGGCCTTCTGCACGAACAGCTTGGTCAGCGCCATCTCCTTGCCGCCGCGCTCCGGCTCGATGCCGACGTCGCGCACGGTCGCCGCCGCGCCGGTGGCCTTGAGGGTCACCCGGCGGTCCAGGAGTTCGGCCAGCACCAGGGTCTCGCCCGGCCGCTGCTGGAAGTGCCGCATGTTCACCAGGCCGCTGGAGACCACCTGGTTGTTCTCGATCGACTTCACCCGGCCGATCGGGAGGAAGACGCGCCGGCGGCCGTGCATCTCCAGGACCAGACCGAGCACGCGGGGTGCGGCGTCGCCGCCGCCCATGGCGACCACCAGGTCGCGGATCCGGCCGACCGGGTCGCCGTCGGAGTCGAAGACCGACTTACCGGCGAGGTGGGAGACATAGACGCGGGAGGGGACTCGCACACCAACCTCCGCATCCAGCCCGGCTCGGCGCGGCGGCACGGGCGCCGCTAGTGGTCATGAACATCGAAACTGTGGCACGTAGCGCCTCCGCCGAGGGTGGCGGTGGGCGACGGGTGGGCGTGCCCGGGCCGCTGATCGAAACGCCGCGGGCCGCGCCGCGCCGCGGGTCCGATCATGCGATCAGGCTACCGGTTCCGGGGGTGGCGCGGCAGGCTCCGCTACTCCATTCCCGCCGCGGGCGCGGACCGTCTAGTCTCGTGCCCGTCACCGACCGACTGGAGTATCGTGCGCACCCCCCGAGAAACCGCCGTCCGAGCGAACGTCTTGGCGATCGCGGCGGTGACAGCCCTGGCGGTCCTGACCGGTTGCGGTTCCACCGGCAAGAACGGTGTGGCGACCAAGTCGACCGGCGCGATCGTGACCACCGCCGAGGACGCGGTGGTCGCCGCGAGCAGCGTCCACATCCAGGGGCAGTTCACGTCCGGCGGCGAGCACGTCGCGCTGGACGTGCGGCTGGTGAAGGACAAGGGCGCCTCCGGCACGGTGACGATAGACAACGAGGTCATTGAGCTGTTGAGGATCGGCCCCGACGTCTATGTGAAGGGCGACGAGCAGTTCTACCGCTCGGTGGTGGCCCGGTTCGGCGACAGTGCCGCCGCGCCCCCCACGCCGACCTCGGACCCCACTTCGGGGTCGAGCGCCGCGGCGACCCCCGGGAAGTCGCCGACCTCCGGCAAGTCGCCGACCTCGGGTAGATCACCGTCCTCGGGCGCGCCCACGGCTTCCGGAGCGTCCGGGTCCTCGGGGAGCCCCACGTCCGCGGCCAGCACGCCCGGCGACATCACGGTGAGCGCGATGCAGGTCAACTACCTGCACATCGGCCCGGCCGACGCGCAGTACCAGACCTTCGCCTCGCTCACCGACCCGCGCCAGCTGGTGCAGCAGATCATGCAGGGTGTGGGCTCGCTGGAGAAGGACGGCCAGAAGGACATCCGGGGCACCAAGTCGATCGTGCTGTCCGGCAAGAACGACTCGCGCGTCTACGTCGCCATCGACGGGTCGCCCTGGCTGCTGCGCGTGCTGCCGCCGGGTGGCGGGACGCTGGAGTTCCTGGACTACGACAGCCCTGTGACGCTGAACCCGCCGCCGGCGGCGCAGGTCGTGGACATAGCCAAGATCGCGAAGTAGCCGGCGGCCGGACCTGCGAAGAGCGGGGCCGTGGGTCTCGATCGTGGCCGGGGAAGGCCACGCGCCGGCCGCGAGGCAGGTGTGCCGGAGGAAGTCCCGCGCCGGCACGGTCAGGAAATCCGGGTGTTCGGCGAGCCGGTGGCCCTCGAAGTCGTTCGCCCGCGCGCCGTGCCGGTCCACCGTGGTCCCGTGACGATCGTCGCCCAGCAGGGCGCTGAGACGTCGGGGGTGCGGTCCTCGACCCGCACCGGCGCGAGGAAACCCTCGCTGAGGATCCGCTCGATGCTCGGCGTGGGCTCGGATTCCAAGGAAGCCCCTAAGCGATGCGTGCGAGATCATCCTCACGGACCGCCCCGCGCAGGGGAAGACCCCGGACGTAGCGCTCGACCTCGCCGATCGCGAAGTCGCCCAGGCCCGCCACCTCCGAGCCCATGGCCCCGGCCAGGTGCGGCGTCACCACCACGTTCGGCAGCAGGAACAGCGGGTGGCCGGGCGGCAGCGGCTCGGGGTCGGTGACGTCCAGGAAGGCGTCGATCCGGCCCGCGGCGCAGTGCCGGGCCAGGGCGTCGGTGTCGACCAGCGCGCCGCGCGCGGTGTTCACGAGCACCGAGCCGTCGCGCATCAGGGCCAGCCGCGCGTCGTCGAGCAGGTGGTGGGTCTCCGGCAGCGAGGGGGCGTGCACGGTCACCACGTCGCTGCGGCGCAGCAGCTCGTCGAGTCCGACCACCTCCACCGACCACGGTGCCGGGACCAGCGCAGCGGCATCGGCCGCGGTCAGCGTCGGATCGGACACCAGCACCCGGAACCCCTCGCGGGCCAGCATCGGCACCACCAGGCGGCCGATCCTCGAGGCTCCGATCACGCCGACCGTGCGGCCGGCGTTCCCGAACCGCGGCGAGGTCGCCGCGTCCTTGAAGCCGCCCTCGGCGTAGTGCCGTGCCATCTCGAAGGTCCGCTTCCCGGACAGCAGGATCACGCTCAGCGTGAACTGGGCCACCGGGTACGCGTTGGCGTCGGCCGCCGAGGAGGCGAGGATCCCGCGCGCCCAGAAGTCCGGGCCCAGATGGTGTTTCACCGAACCGGCCGCGTGGATCACGGCGCGCAGGCGCGGCGCGGTGTCCAGCACTCCGGCGTCCAGCACGGGGCAGCCCCAGCCGGTCAGCAGGACCTCCGCGCCGGCCAGCGCCTCCCGGGCCCGCGGCGTGCCGAAGTCCGTCAGGACCGGGCCGGGGTCGAGTGCCACGAGGGCGTCGAGGCGGGCGCGCGAGGCGGCCGGGAACGCCGCGTCGGCGACGTCCGGGCGCATGGCGAGAACGGCGGCGACACGGCCGGCCATGGGGTCCCCTCCCAGTCGGAGCGAAGTCTGTGCCGGTACAGGTATGCCCGCTCGGCGGCGGCCGAGACGCTGGGGGTGTGTAACCGGTTTCGTAGCACCGGGACTGTAGGTGGCGCTGAGCGCGAGGTCAAGATCTCCACGTTGACGTCATGCCAGATCACAAGTCGGCTACGTCGACCTCGATCACTTGACGCGGGACAGTAACCGTTTTAGGTTCGCGTCCCATCGCACCGAAACGGCGATGCGAACGGCTACCGCGGAAGGGAGGTCCGGCAATGGCTGCCAACGCCGCCGCGCCGCGCATGCCGCGCTGGGCGCGCCTGCGGCGGGACAAGGTCCTGCTGCTGATGATGCTGCCGGGCGTGCTGTACTTCGGGATCTTCCAGTACCTGGCGCAGCTCGGGAACGTCATCGCCTTCAAGGACTACGTGCCCTTCGTCGGCGTCAAGGACAGCGCCTGGGTCGGCTTCCAGCAGTTCACGACCCTGTTCGACGACCCCGACTTCTGGCACGCCGTCGGCAACACCTTCGAGCTGGCCCTGGTGCAGCTGCTGTTCTACTTCCCGGTGCCGCTGGCGCTGGCGATGTTCCTGTTCAGCCTGACCCGGAACTGGGTGCGCAAGCTGGTGGTCAGCTTCGTCTACCTGCCGCACTTCATCTCGTGGGTGGTCGTTGTCGGGCTGTTCGTGCAGGTGCTGGGCCCCTCCGGGATGGTCAACAGCCTGCTCACGAGCGACTCGCACCACGTGGTGGTCGACGTCTTCCGGGACCCGTCCTGGTTCAAGCCGATGATGCTGCTGGAGCTGGTCTGGAAGGACTGCGGCTGGGGCACGATCATCTTCCTGGCCGCGCTGTACCAGGTGGACGACGCGCTGTACGAGGCCGCCGCGCTGGACGGCGCCGGGTGGGCCCGCCGCACCTGGCACGTCACCCTGCCCTCGATCCGGCCGGTGATCGTGCTGCTGCTGATCCTGCGGGTCGGCGACATCCTGTCGGTCGGGTTCGACCAGGTGATGCAGCAGCGGGACACCTTCACGCCGGCCGCCGCCGAGGTGATCGACACCTACGTCTACTACCACGGCGTCCAGAGCGGACAGTTCTCGATCGCGGCGGTCGCCGGGCTGCTCAAGGGCATCGTCGCGATGATCCTCGTGATCGCCGCCAACAAGATCGCGCACAAGCTCGGCGAGCAGGGGGTCTACCAGTGAGCGTCGAGGGCACGAACCTGCGCCCGGTGTGGATGGGCCGGCCGAAGCCGGCCGTGAGCGCGGTCAAGGCGGTCGCGGTCGTGGTCATCCTGGCCCTGGTGGCCGTGCCGTTCTGGCTGGTGTTCGCCACGTCGGTGTCCTCGGACGCCGAGGTGAACGCGAACGGCGGCTGGTCGCTGTGGCCGGACAAGCTGGACTTCTCCGCCTACACCAACGTCTTCAAGGGCGGGACCATCGGCCACGCGCTGTGGGTCTCGGTCCTGGTCACCGCGATCGGCACGGCGCTGAGCCTGGCCTCCACCACGTTCCTGGCCTACGCGCTGTCCCGGCCGAACGTCCTGGCCGGCAAGCCGATCCTGCTGGCGATCCTGTTCACGTTCCTGTTCCCGGCCGGGATGATCCCGAGCTTCCTGGTGGTCACCGACCTGAAGCTGTTCGACCACCTGGCCGCGCTGTTCGTGCCGGCGATGATCAACGTCTTCAACCTCGTCATCATGCGCGGCTTCTTCCAGGGCATCCCCGAGGAGCTCTACGAGGCCGCGCGGTTGGACGGGGCGGGCGACATCAGGACCCTGTTCCGAATAGTCCTGCCGCTGTCCAAGGCGATCATCGCCGTGGTCGGCCTGTACTACGCCGTCGGCTACTGGAACGACTACTTCCGGGCGATGCTCTACACCAACGGCGGCTCGCTGAACCCGCTGTCCACGGTGCTGCGAGGCTTCGTCATCGCCGGCAACAACCCCAACGCGGAAGCCGGTCTGGACGTCACCGGCATCGCGCCGATGAAGGCCATCTCGGCCTTGGTGGTGATCGCGATCGTGCCGATCGCCGCCGCCTTCCCCTTCCTGCAGCGCTACTTCACCAAGGGCGTCATGACCGGCGCCGTCAAGAGTTAAGGAGACGCACCGCATGTCGCACGAGATCTCCCGCAGGAACGTCCTGCGCACCACCGGCGCGGTCGCTGTGGCCGCCGCAGCCGCCCCGGCTCTGGCCGCCTGCGGCAGCTCGAAGACCGGGGGTTCCTCCGGCGGCGCGCAGTCCAACGTGGGCAAGAAGCTGGTGGAGTGGCCGACCTACACTCCGGTGAAGGGCCTGAACCCGGACATGCCCGGGACGGCGGCCGGGGTGCAGGACACGTTCCTGCAATACCCGTCGAACCTGGTGCAGTCGGTGCCGACGAAGCCCGGCGACGGCTCGAAGGTGCGGGCCCTGATCGTCACCTACGGCACCCAGCCCAAGGGGCCGGACGAGAACAAGCTGTGGAAGGCGGTCAACGACGCGGTCGGCGTCGACCTGGAGCTGACCATGGTCACCGACGGCGACTGGCAGACCAAGCTGGGCGCCATGATGGCCGGCTCGGACCTGCCCGACATCATCATGCTCGGGCTGTACCAGCTGCCGAACGAGGCGCAGTTCCTCCAGGCCAAGTGCGAACCGCTGGGCCAGTATCTGGCCGGGGACAAGGGCGCCAAGGACTTCCCGAACCTGGCTGCGATCCCGCACTTCTCCTGGGACTCGATGGGCCGTGTCGGCGGCGACTACTACGGCATCCCGATCCACCGGCCGCGTCTGGGCAACTCCTTCTTCGCGAACTCCGACCTCTTCGAGCAGGCCGGGATCTGGAACCCGACGCCGGGCGGCCTGAAGAAGGAGGAGCTGACGGCGGGTCTGGTGAAGCTGAACACCCAGGGACACTTCGCGCTCGGCACCAACAAGGTGGCGTCGTTCGGCTACCTGAACCACTCCGGAACGCATGGCACGCCGAACCTGTGGTCGTTGCAGAACGGCCAGTTCACCACGGCGTACGGCACCGACGGTATGAAGCAGTCCATCGCCACCATGGCCGACTGGTACAGCAAGGGCCTGTACGACCCGGCGGCGCTGACCGTGTCCAGCACCCAGTGCAAGACGAACTTCCAGAACGGGACCTACGTCACCACCACCGACGGCTTCGGCGGGTTCACCGGCTACGCCAACGCGGTCAACGAGAAGTTCAAGACCGACTTCGTCCGCCCCTTCGACACCGGCGCCAAGCCCACGCCGTGGCTGACGCCGGGCTACTTCGGCTACACCGTGCTGAAGAAGGCGGCGCCGGAGCGGATCAAGATGCTGCTGGGCGTCCTGAACTTCCTGGCCGCGCCGTTCGGCTCCAAGGAGTGGGAGCTGATCAACTACGGCATCGAGGGCACGCACTTCACGCGCGGCAAGGACGGCGGACCGTCGGTGCCGACCGAGCTGGGCAAGATCGAGAACGCGGTGAACGTGCCGTTCAAGTACGTCATGGCGGCGCCGCTGGTGAACTACATCGCCGGCCAGCCGGAGGCGGCCAAGCGCTGCTACAAGGCGCAGCAGGACATCGTCCCGCTCGGCGTGGCCGACCCGAGCCTGGGCATCCAGTCGGCGACCCGGAACAAGCAGTGGCCGACGCTCCTCCAGCAGATGCAGGACGGGCTGAACCAGATCATCACCGGCAAGGCGCCGTTGTCCTCCTGGGACGATGTGATCAAGAAGTGGAAGGGCAACGGCGGCGACCAGATCGCGGCGGAGCTCGGTGCCGAATACGCGAAGACCCACGGCTGAGAGATGATCGGCGCATGACCTACCTGGCCGCCCTGGAAGACGAAGTCCGCGACGTCGTGGCGAGGGCGGCCGGGGCCGCCGCGCCCGAGCTGACGTACAGCTTGTACCGCCAGTACCAGGACACCGGGTACCGCTACGGGTACGAGCACCCCTACTTCGAACGGCGTGGGCGGCTGGTCGCGGCCGGAGCTGCGGCGCTGTTCGACGTGCGCAAGGAAGGCGGCGACGGCTCCGTCGGCGAGGACATCCTGAGCGTCCTCGCCGACGAGCTGTGGCGGACCTGCGACGAGTACACCTGGGCGCTGCCCGCGCACGCGTACCACGCCCGTGACGACGACATGCGGCGCTGCGTCGACCTGTTCGCCGCGGAGACCGCGCACACGGTCGCGGAGCTGATCGCGCGGTTCGGGCCGCTGCTGCCCGAGGACGTCGTGATGCGGTGCCGCGAAGAGCTGCTCGACCGCGTCTTCATCCCGTTCGCCGACGACCAGCGGCCGATGGCGTTCGAGAAGATGACGAACAACTGGCTCGCGGTGGTCGCCGGGGGCGTCGGTATGGCGGCACTGGCGTTCTTCCCGGATGACGCCAAGCGGCTGGCGATGATCCTCAAGCGCGCGCAGAAGTCCATGGTCCGCTACCTCGCGCAGTTCCCGGACGACGGCGGATGCTCCGAGGGCATGGACTACTGGGTCTACGGGTTCGGATACTTCGCCTACTTCGCCGAAGCCTGGCGCGAGCGCGGAGGCCCGGATCTGTTGCTGGACAAGAAGGTCAGGGAGATCGCGGCGTTCCCGGCCCGGGTCGCGTTCGGCGACGGCCGCTTTCCGAGCTTCTCGGACGGCTCCGAGACCGCCGCCATCCCGACCGGCCTGATGTCCCGTCTGGTGGAGCGGCTGGGGGTGACGGTGCCTTACCTGGCCGCGGTGCCGAGCTTCGCATCAGACTTCTGCCACAGATGGGTGCACGTCGCGCGGAACATCGAGTGGACCTCCGAGCGCGTCCTCGGCCGGCGTACCGAACCCGGCGCCGCCTACCTGCCGGATCTGGCCTGGGTCGTCGACCGCGGCGGAGCGGCGGAGTTCGCTGCCAAGGGCGGTCACAACGACGAGTTCCACAACCATCTGGACGTCGGCCAGTTCATCCTCCGTGCCGAAGGCGAGACGCTGCTGGCGGATCTCGGCGCCGGCGAGTACAACGCCGACTACTTCGGAGCGGCACGGTATAAGGACATTCATACCGCTGCCGACGGCCACTCGCTGCCGCTCATCGACGGACAAGGGCAGCTGCCGGGCCTCGACCGGGCCGCGAAGGTCGAGCGCTACGCCGAGACCGGCCACGGCGCGATCCTCACGCTGGATCTCACCGCGGCCTACGAGGTGCCCGGCCTGACCGCCGTAGGTCGCCGCTTCACCTGGCAGCGCCATGGAAGCCTGGTCGTCGTCGACCGGTTCCAGACCGACCGGGCCATGCCGCTCGAAGAGCTGTACATCAGCCGGATCCGGCCGACGGTCGAGGCCGGGCGGGTGGTCTGGGAAGGCGCGAAGGCGCGGTGCGTTCTCACCTGGCAGGGGCCTGTCGTGCTGACTCCGGAGCTGGACACCGTCGAGACGACCGGACACCGCGGCGAGATGGAAAGCGTTTTCCGTCTTCGGCTACGATGCTCGGTCGAGGCCGGTGCCACCCGGCTGGAGTCCGTGTTCACCGTCGAGCGCAAGGAGCCCTGATGGCCGGCGCCTTGGATGTCCCCGAAGACCGGAAGCTGTCCGAATACACCGGCTGGACCCGCGACCACTGGCTTGCGCAGGCCGACCACATGCTCGACGCGCTCAAGCCGTTCGGGTCCCCGACCTTCGCCCGCTACGAGCTGCCGGGCCGGCCCAGCCGCTCCGGCTTCGACTCCGACGCGCTCGAAGGCTTCGCCCGCACCTTCCTGCTCGCCGCGTGGCGCATCGCCGCCGACACCGGCCGCGGGCCGGTCGCCGAAGACCTCATCGCGCGCTACTCCTCGGGCCTGGCCGCCGGTGCCGACGCGGCCCACCCCGAAGCCTGGCCCCGCATCCCGCAGGGCCGCCCCGGCCAGCCCATGGTCGAGGCCGCCTCCATCGCCCTCGGCCTGCACGTCACCCGCGCCTGGCTGTGGGACAAGCTCGACCCCAGGACCCAGGGCCTGGTCGCCGACTGGCTCGGCGAGTTCGTCGGCAACCCCACCTGGCCCAACAACTGGATGCTCTTCCAGACCGTCACCGAGGAGTTCCTCGCCTCCATCGGCGCCCGCTACGAGGAGTCCGAGATCCTGCGCGGCCTGGACGCCACGGAGGACTGGTACGTCGGCGACGGCTGGTACACCGACGGCGCGGGACGCAACTTCGACTACTACATCGGCTGGGCCATGCACCTGTATCCACTGCTGTGGACGCAGATGGCCGAGGGTGGGGCGCGCAACGACCGCGCGCTGGCCGCCCGCGAGGTGTACCGGGACCGGCTGCGCCTGTTCCTGGAACGCTACTTCGACTTCTTCGGCGCCGACGGCGCACCGGTCCACCAGGGCCGGTCGCTGACCTACCGGTTCGCGGCCGCCGCGCCGATCTGGATCGGGGAGATGTTCGACTGCTCCCCCTACGACGCCGGGCTTTCCCGGCGCGCGGCCAGCGGGATCCTGAAGCACTTCGCCGAGCACGGCGCCCCGGACGCGCGCGGCCTGCTCAACATGGGCTGGCACGACCCGTTCCTGCCGATGGTGCAGGACTATTCCGGCCCCGCCTCGCCGTACTGGGCGTCCAAGGGCTTCGTCGGCCTGCTGCTTCCGGCCGACCACCGAGTATGGACGAGCCCTGAGTCGCCGCTGCCGGTCGAGACCGGCGACTTCGAGTCGTCGATCGCGCCGGTCGGCTGGCTGCTGAGCGGGACCGAGGACGACGGTGTGGTGCGGTTGCTGAACCACGGCAGCGATAAGGCGAGGCACCACACGCCCCCGTTCGACGAGCACACCGACGTCTTCTACTCGCCGCTGGCGTTCTCCACGGTGACCGCGCCGGACACCGCGCCGGAGGCGTGGGCCCGGCGGATCGGCAACCACGTCGCGCTGATCGCGCCGGACGGCCGGGTGACCTCGCGCGGTGCCATCGAGCCGCTCGGCGTCGCCGACGGCTGGGGCGGCTCGCGGCACGTCCCGGGCTTCGAGCCCGAGCCCGGCGCCGGGCTGGAGCGCGTCGAGGGCGCGGAGATCGAGACGCAGACCTTCGTGAAGGGCGGCGCCGAGATCCACGTCCACCGGGTGACGGCGCCGGCCGGCTGGACGGTCCGCGAGGGCGGCTACCCGGTCGCCGGTCCCGAGCAGCCGATGCGCGGTGAGAACGAGAAGCTGCCGGGCGCCTTCGCGATGAACGACCTCGGTGTGATGTCGCGGATCGAGAACCTCGGCGGCTGGACCGCGGCCGGGGTGGCGGACGAACTCGGGGCGAACGCCCTCGGGGCGTTCTCGGCGACGCCGTACCTGACGGCCGAGCACCCCGGCGGCACGGCGTTCTACCGCTCCAAAGTCATGGTCTACCGCCTGCCCGAGGAGGACGGCGAGTGAACTGGCCGCTGGCGTTCTCCACGCTGGGGTGCTCGGGGATGCCGCTGGCCGACGTCACCGCGTTGGCGCGGTCGACCGGCTGGCTCGGGCTGGAGCTGCGCGCCGCTGACGACGAGCCCGTGCACGTCGGGCTGTCACCGGAGGAGCGGGCGGCCGCCCGTGAACTCCTGGAGTCCGGCGGTGTCACCGTGTTGGCGGTGGCGTCGTATGTCAGAGTGGCACGCGGCGAGATCGGCGACGAGGAGTGCGTCGCCGGCGCGGTGGCCCACGCCGAGTTGGCGCGGGACCTCGGGGCGCCGTTCGTGCGGGTCTTCCCCGGTGCCGAGGAGCCGGGCAGGGAGGCGGACGCGCGGGCTGTGCGGCGGTTGAACGCGATCGCCGACGAGCTGCCCGATGGTGTCAGCGTTCTGCTGGAGACCCACGACAGTCATCCACAGGGTGTGGATATCGCTCGCGTTTTGTCTCAGGTCTCTGAAAAAGTGGGCGCCATCTGGGATGTCATGCATCCGTGGCGGACCGGCGAGCCGATCGCGGTGACGCGGGATCTGCTCGCGCCGTACCTGAAACATGTGCAGGTCAAGGACGTCCTGTCGCCGACCGAACGGACTCCGC
This sequence comes from Catenulispora subtropica, assembly GCF_039531675.1. Lineage (NCBI taxonomy): Bacteria > Bacillati > Actinomycetota > Actinomycetes > Catenulisporales > Catenulisporaceae > Catenulispora > Catenulispora subtropica. Next base: position 414,284 of record NZ_BAAAQM010000001.1, on the reverse strand, counting down.
TGCCCCTCGGAGCGGGCACCGTCCCGCTCGGGGAGTTTTACACAGCCCTGTGGGAACTCGGATATCAGGGCTGGGTTTCCCTGGAGTGGGAGTCCAAGTGGCATCCGGAGGCGGTGCGGTTGGCCGAGGCGCTGAAGGTGAAGCCGGCCTTCACCGGTTGATCCGCGGCCGCACCGAATCCCGCAGCACGATGTGGGTTCCCAGCCTGACGTGCTGGTTCGGGGCGGCCGCGCCGTCGCGGTGCAGCGCCAGCCGAACGGCCTCGCGGCCCAGTTCCATGTGCGGGATCGACACCGTGGTCAGGGCCGGGAACACGTCCTGGGCCTCGCGCTCGTCGTTGTACCCGATCACCGAGACGTCGTCGGGCACCGAGATCCCGGACTCGCGCAGCGCCACCAGCGACCGCGCCGCGATGTGGTCGTCCCACGCGAAGATCGCCGTGAAGTCCGGCGGCCCGGCGGCGAGCCGCTTCTTGAGCTCGGCGTAGGCGAACTGGGGCAGCTGGTTGCCCACGATGACCAGACCGGGGTCCTCCTCGACGCCGTAGGCCGCGATCGCGCGGCGGTACCCGTCCAGCCGGTCCCGGGTCGTGGTGTTGGCCGGGTCGCCGCCGATGAACAGGATCCTGCGATGCCCCTGGGACAGCAGGTGGCTGGTCGCGGCGAACGCCCCGCCGGCGTTGTCGTACTCGACCACCGTCACCGGCAGGTTCTCGCCCGGCGAGGGGCGCCCGCACACCACCAGCCGCGATCCGGCGCTGTCCAGCAGCCGCGCCAGCCGCGCCATGTGCTCGCGGTACTCGGGGGTGTCGACCACGCCGCCGACCAGCACGACCGCGTCGACGTTCTGCTCGCGCAGCGTCTCCACCAGCTTCACCTCGCGCTCGGGGTCGCCGCCGGTGGTGCTGACCATGCACAGCCGGTCCTCGGCCGTCGCCTGCTGCTCCACGCCGGAGGCGACGCGGTTGTAGAAGGGCGAGGTGAAGTTCGACAGCAGCACCGCGATGGTCTTCGAGCGGTTCCCGGCCAGCGCGCGGGCGTGCGCGTTGACGACGTAGTCCAGGTCGCGGACGGCGCGCAGCACTCTGGTGCGGGTCGCGGCGGCCACCGGGTAGTTGCCGGTCAGCACCCGCGAGACGGTCGCGACCGAGACGCCGGCGCGGGTGGCGACGTCGCGGATGGTCGCGGCGCGCGGGGTCGACGCGTCGTCGGTCTCGGATCGTCGTGCCACCCGGAAAGAATACGGTTACTGGAGCGTTTCCCCTAATCATCCCGCAAGAGGACGGCCAGCTGGGTGCGGGACCGGACGCCCAGCTTCCGGTAGACGCCGGTGAGTACCGCCTCGACCGTCTTGATCGACAGGAACAGCGTCGCGGCGATCTCCCGGTTCGGCAGCCCTTCCGCGACGAGGGTGACGACCCGCTGCTCGGCGGCGGTGAGATCGGGGGCCGGCGTGGTCGCCGCCGGTTCGGGGGCCTTCGCGGCCGGTTCCCACAGCGGGGCCTGGGCCCGCCGGAAGACCGTCTCGGCCTGGCCGTGCAGAGTCCGGGCGTTCGCCACCCGGCGCTGACGCTTCTCCAGCATCGCGCGGGTGAGCAGGACGCGGCCGCGCTCCAGGGGCAGGCCGAGCGTGCTGAAGGTGTGGTCGGCACGGCGCAGCAGCGCCTCGGCCCGCGCGTGGTCGCCTTGTGCGGCCTTGAGAACCGCTTCGGCACGGTCGAGTGAGGCCAGGACCCCGCGGCGGTGGAGACGCTCGGCGGCGTGCCGGGTCTCGGAGAGGACGTCGGTGGCCTCGGCGAGCTGCCCCTGCGCGGTCAGGGCCTCGATGAGATCGGCGTGGTAGCGGATGGTGGCGGGGTCGCGGATGCCCTGGTCGTTCTCCATCGCGCGGACGCGCCGCAGATCCTCGGCGGCCGCGGCGGTCTCGCGGAGCAGGAGGCGGATCGTGCCGGACAGCGCCAGACAGCGGGTCAGGAAGATCTGGTCGCCCTCCTGCGTCGAGGCGGCGCTGCCGCGCTCGGCCAGCCGCAGCGCCTCCGCGAGCGTGCCACCGGCCGACTCGGCGAGGGCCGCGGTGAACCAGACGGGACCGGGCGAGGCGCGTTCGGCGCCGGGCAGTTCGGCCAGGCGCCGGGCGTTGCGCACGGCGGCCGCCCCGCGCCCGGCCCGGGCGTCGATCTCGACGGCGCCCCGCAGAAGGATCGCCTGGTCGCCGCGACTGCCGCTGCGCTCGGCGTACGACGTGAGCTGTCGCAAGTGGTGCGCGGCCTCGTCGAGGCGGTCGTCGAAGAGGGCGAAGCGGACGGCGAGCCACCGAGGGCTGTTGATCAGCGCGCCGGGCACCGGGTCCGGGGCGAGGTCGAGGGCCCGTCGCAGGATGCGCGGATGCGCGGGCTGGCCGCGCAGCTGCTCGATCCGGGCGAGCATCGCGAGGGCGACGGCCCGCGACTCAGGATCCTGCGAGAGCTCGGCGCATCGGACCGCGGCCCGCGCCGCGTCGTGCGCACGCCGGTTGCGTCCCAGCGCCAGGTGCGCCTGCCAGGCGACGCGCAGGTGCACGGCGGACAGCAGGGCCGGATCGTCCGCCGCCTCGGCGTCGGCGAGGGCCCGGGCGAGGATGTCGTCGAGCCCGGCCAGCGCCTGCCCCGCCGCGTCGACGACGGCCAGCCGGGCCCGGGCGCGGACCGCGCGGTCGGCCTCCGAGCGGTCCAGACGGGCCACGGCGGTGCGGGCGAGGTCGTGGCGGCCGGCCGAAGCCGCGTCGGTGGCCGCCGCAAGGAGGAGGGCGGAGACGGCCGCGGGCCGGGAAGGCTGGGCCGTTGAAGGCGGTGCGGCGTGCTCGCCGAGCAGAGGCGTCTTGCCCGGTGACGCCTCGTCGGCAGCGCGCAGCGGATTGTCGGCGGCTGACCTGGGTTGGCGGAGCGGGCCGTCGGCAGCGGGGAGCGGACCGGTGGCGGCTGACCTGGGTTGGCGGAGCGGGCCGTCGGCAGCGGGGAGCGGATCGGCGGCGCCTGATCCGGGCTGGCGGAGCGGGCCGTCGGCAGCGCGCAGCGGATCGTCGGCGTCTGATCCGGGTCGGCGGACCGGGGCGTCGGTGGCGGGCCGGACTTTGAGGACATCCCGCGCCGGCATCATCTCCGCGGCGAGCAACCACAACTCCGCGGCGCGTCCCGGCTCACCGCGCCGCTGGACCGCTCTGGCCGCGATCGCCAGCTCCGTCGCGACCTCCGCGTCCGGACGGTCGCGGGCCGCCGAAGCGCGGTGCCACAGCCGGTCCGTCGCGTCGGTGGCGGTCGCGGCCAGCAGCAGGTGCGCGGTGCGGATCGTCTCCTGGGAGGCGTCCGCGAGGACGGTCTCGCGCACCGCCGACGCCGGGAACGACGCCGTGCCGTGCATGTCCACCGCGATCAGTCCGGCCTGCTCGGCGCGGGACAGCGCCTCCAGCGTGTCCGGACCGGCCGTGCGGCGGAGGGTCGGGACCGTCGCGTCGGCGGCCAGGGCGGCGATCAGCAGCGTCCGCCACACCGCGTCCGGCGAGGGCAGTTCGTCGATCCAGGCGCGCACGCACCGGCGTGCCGCGGTCGGGATCGTGACCACGTCCAGCGCGTCGGCGGCCTCGTCCAGGCCGCGCGCGATCTCCACCGTCAGCCGCGCGTTCCCGCCCGCCGCCGCGTGCACCCGGGCCGCGACGCGGTAGCCGATCGCACGGTCCTGGAGGATCGCTGCGGTCTCCTCTCGGGACAGCGGCGGCACCGCCAGCTCCAAGGCGTCGCGGCCGAGGAAGTCGGCGGGGCCTCCGTTCCGGGTGGCCGCCAGCACCGGGGTTCCGTGCCGGGCCAGATAGGCCAGCAGGTCCAGGCTCGCCGGGTCCCACCACTGCGTGTCGTCCGCCAAGACCAAGGCCCGTTTGCCAGCCGGCGTGGCGGCGTCCAGGCAGGCGCGGGCGGCCAGCCGGAGCGCGACCGGGTCCGGCTCCCCCGGCGCCAGGCGCAGCGCCTGATGAACGGCCTCACGCCAGGCGTCCGGCAGTTCCGGGGCGTCCGCCAGCAGGTCCGCGATCGCCGCGTAGGGGACGGTGCGGTCCGTCGGGGCCGCCGTCAGCCACACCACGTGGCCGCCGTCGGCCAGCCAGGGCTCTGCGACCGCGGCGAGCAGGGTGGACTTGCCACGCCCCGGTGGTGCGGCCAGGACGGTCGGCGCACCGTCGTGGGCGCGCGCGGCCAGCGCGGCGGCGAGGACCCCATGCCCCATCATGTCAAGTCCCTGGCGGTCGAGATGCCGGTGGCGGCTGGGCCCCCGGACCCGGTGGGGACGCGGCGGCCGCTCGCGGGAAGGCTACGCCGCGCACACGAGTCGCCACAAGAGTTCCCGGGGAGTTCGCGCTGTGTTCCCGGCCACGGCGCCCTCGGTAAAGAGCTGGTCATGCCGAAGGTGTTCAAGGGTTTCCCCCGATGCGTCGCCGATCGGCCTTCAGCAGATTGCATTCCGCCACCCATCACCCCACTACCCCCACGAAGGCGGAGATGAAGACCACGTACACCCGGCGGCGCGCCGCGGCGGCAGGAGCGGCGGTAGCCACCATGGCGACCGGCATGGGACTCCTGGCGCTCTCGGCGCAGACGGCGCAGGCCTGGGACATCAACCCGGCGTCCTGCAGCACCGCGCCGCACCAGCACCGGCACGGAGTCGAACCCACCAGGCAGCAGACCCTGTGCGACCGCATCGCCAGGCAGGCGACGACGTCCGGCAGCGAGACCCTGTCCTACGGCGGCGGCGTCGACGGCATCGGCGTGCAGTCCGGCCACTCCCAGGTCTACCTGGTGTTCTACGGTACGCAATGGGGCTCGCAGAGCACTGACGCCAACGGCATATCCACCTTCACCGGCGACCCGAACGGCGCCGCCCCGGTGGTCCAGAAGATGTTCAAGGACATCGGCACCGGCGGCGAGACCTGGTCGGCGGACCTCACCCAGTGGTGCGACGGCCCCAACGTCGCCACCGGCGCCACCAGCTGTCCCAGCAACGCGAACTTCATCCCCTACCAGAGCAACGGCGTCCTGGCCGGCGTCTGGTACGACAACGCGGCGGCCTCGCCGTCCGCGGCCACCGGCCACCAGCTCGGCCAGGAGGCGGTCAACGCCGCGGCGCACTTCGGCAACACCACCGCCGCATCGAACCGTGACGCGTACTACGTGATCCTGTCGCCGCACGGCACCAACCCGGACAACTACAAGAGCCCCACCACCGGATACTGCGCCTGGCACGACTACAACGGCGACACCACGCTCACCGGCGGCGCCGTCACCAGCAACTACGGCGACATCGCGTTCAGCAACCAGCCGTACAACATCGACGTCGGCCAGACCTGCGGCACGAACTTCGTCAACGCCGGCAGCGCGGGCACCCTCGACGGCTACACGATGACCCTCGGCCACGAGTGGCACGAGATGATGTCGGACCAGAACCCGGCCGGCGGCTGGACGAACCACGACTCGTCGAGCTCCTACTACCAGCAGGAGAACTCCGACGAGTGCGCGTGGCTCTCGCCCGGCACCACCGGCGGCGCGGCCAACGTGACGATGGGCTCTGACACCTTCGCCGAGCAGGCCAGCTGGTCCAACGACACCAACTCCTGCGCGATCTCGCACGCGATCCTGAGCCACGGTGGCACCGGCACCAACACCGTCACCGTGACCAAGCCGGCGAACCAGGCGACCACGGTGAACACCGCGGCCTCGCTGCAGATCTCGGCGTCGGACTCGGCCTCGGGCCAGACCCTGACCTACTCCGCCACCGGCCTGCCGGCCGGCCTGGCGATCGACGGCGCCAGTGGTCTGATCTCCGGCACCCCGACCGCGACCGGCACCTCCTCGGTGACCGTCACCGCGACCGACGGCACCGGCGCCTCCGGCTCCGCGAGCTTCAGCTGGACCGTGAACCCGGTCGGCGGCGGCTCGGTCGTCACGAACGGCGGCTTCGAGTCCGGCAGCCTGTCCGGCTGGACCACCTCGGGCAGCGCCGCGGTCACCGGCTCCACCGTCCACTCCGGCAGCTACGCGGCCGACCTCGGCAGCACCTCGCCGACCAACGGCGACTCCAAGGCCGCGCAGACCTTCACCGCTACCAACGGCGGCACGCTGTCCTTCTGGTACCGCGTCGTGTGCAGCGACACCGTCACCTACGACTGGGCCACGGCCACGCTGAAGGACAACACCACCGGCACCACCACGACCGTGCTGGCCAAGACCTGCGTCTCCGACTCCGGGTGGAAGCAGGTGACGAAGGCGCTGACCTCCGGCCACAGCTACACCCTGACCCTGGTCTCGCACGACGACAACTACGCGGGCGACCCGACGTACACCCTGTACGACGACGTCACCGTCGGTTGATCAATATCCTGAGGCGGCGCTGAGCGCCTCATGACGGGCGCGGACGGTGGCGATGGTCTGGTCGCCGTCCGCGTCCCAGATCTCCTGGTTGAAGATCTCGACCTCGGCGTGACCACGCCACCCGGCGGCGGCCACCAGCTCGCGCATCCGCGCGAAGTCGATGTGGCCGTCGCCGACGTGCCCCCGGCCGAGCAGGACGTCGGCGGGCAGCGGCAGGATCCAGTCGCACTCCTGATAGGAGTGGATGCGGTTCCCTCGTCCCGCCCGCGCGACCGACTCCTCCAGCTGCGGATCCCACCACACGTGGTAGGTGTCCACGACGACGCCGACCTGTTCGGCGGGGAAGTGCTCGGCGATGTCCAGCGCCTGGCCGAGGGTGGAGACCACCGCCCGGTCCGCGCAGAACATCGGGTGCAGCGGCTCGATCGCCAGCTTCACGCCGTGCTCGGCGGCGAAGGGAGCGAGGGCGGCGACGCCGTCCAGGACCGCGCCGCGCGCCCCGGGCAAATCCCGCGAGCCGGCGGGCAGGCCGCCGACCACCAGGATCAGCACGTCGGTGCCGACGCCCGCGGCCTCCAGCACGGCCCGCCGGTTGTCGGCCAGGGCCGCCGCACGCTCCTCGGCGGACCCGGCGGTCAGGAAGCCCCCGCGGCACAGACTGGTGACCTCGAGCCCTGAGGTGCGCACGATCTTCCCGGCCGCCTCGATCCCGATCTCCTGGACGCGGTCGCGCCACAGGCCGATCGCCGGGATCCCGTGGCGTACGCAGCCGTCCACGGCTTCGGCGAGCGTCAGACGCTTCACCGTGGCCTGATTCAGCGCGAGCTTCATGAGACCACCGCCTGGAACCGCTTGTCGGCCAGGTCCGGGTCGTCGACGACGCCCGCGATCCGCGCCAGCCGGTACAACTCGGTCAGGTGCGCGGCGTCGCGTGCCGTTTCGAGCCCGCCGACCATCCGGAAGTGATCCTGGTGGCCGTTCAGATAGGCGAGGAACACGAGACCGGTCTTGTAGTGGAACGTGGGCCGCTCGAAGATGTGCCGCGACAGGGCGATGGTCGGCGTCATCAGCCGGTCGTAGGTCTCGAGGTCGCCGTCGTCCAACGCCCGCAACGCCTGCGAAGCCGGGCGCGCGATGCCGTCGAAGATGCCGAGGAGGGCGTCCGAGTGGCCGGCTTCGTCGCCCTTGATGAGCTCCGGGTAGTTGAAGTCGTCGCCGGTGTAGAGGCGCACGCCTGCCGGGAGCCGGCGTCGCAGTGCGATCTCGTGGTCGGCGTTCAACAGCGAGACCTTGATGCCGTCGACCTTCTCCGGGTCGGCGTGAATGAGCTCCAGCACCGTGGCCATGGCGGTCGGGATGTCCTGCGAGCCCCAATAGCCGGTCAACGCGGGGTCGAACATGTCGCCCAGCCAGTGCAGGATCACCGGGTTCGAGGCCTGCGCCAGCAACGGGCCGTAGACCGCCAGGTAGTCGTCCGCGGAGGTCGCCGAGGCGGCCAGCGCGCGGCTGGCCATCAGGATGACGCGGGCCCCGGCGTCCTCGACGACGCCGAGCTGTTCCTCGTACGCGGCGCTGATCTCGGGGAGCGTGTGCGCGCCCGCGGCGAGCTGGTCGGTGCCCGCGCCGCAGGCCAGCAGGGACGGCACGGGCGCGGTGCCCACCGCCCGCGCGGCCGCCCCGCTGCGCCGGATCAGCTCCTGGGTCGCCGGCCAGTCCAGGCCCATGCCGCGCTGCGCGGTGTCCATCGCGTCGGCGATTCCGAAGCCCAGCGACCACAGGTGCTCGCGGAACCGCAGGGTGGCGTCCCAGTCCAGGACCGCGGGCCTTCCGGCGCCGTTGTCGGCGTTCGGATCGGCGACGACATGCGCGGCGGCGTAGACGACGCGTGATGTGAACCTGGTCATCAGAGGGCTCACTCGCCGGCCGTGTTCAGCTCCGGCACGGCGACCTTGCGGCCCTCGCGCCAGGACTGCACACCGAGTTCGGCCAGCTGCACGCCGCGGGCGCCGGCCCACAGGTCGTGGCTGTAGGGCGCGTCGGCGACCAGGTGCGCGAGGAACATCTCCCACTGCACTTTGAAGCCGTTGTCGAGGACGGCGTTGTCCGGCACCTCCTGCCACTGCGCGAGGAAGTCCTCGGTGGCCGGGATGTCGGGGTTCCACACCGGCTTCGGGGTGGCGGCGCGGTGCTGGGCCTTGCAGTTGCGCAGGCCCGCGACGGCGCTCCCGTGGGTGCCGTCGATCTGGAACTCGACCAGTTCCTCGCGGTTGACGCGGGTGGTCCAGGAGGAGTTCAGCGAGGCGACGATCCCGCCTTCGAGCTCGAAGATGGCGTAGGCGGCGTCGTCCGCGGTGGCCTGGTATTCGCGGCCCTGCTCGTCCCAGCGGACGGGGATGTCGGTGCGCGCCTCGGCGTAGACGCTGCGGACCGGCGCGATCACGTGGTCCAGCACGTACCGCCAGTGCGGGAACATGTCGAGGATGATGCCGCCGCCGTCCTCGGCGCGGTAGTTCCAGGACGGACGCTGCGCGGGCTGCCAGTCGCCCTCGAAGACCCAGTAGCCGAACTCGCCGCGCACCGACAGGACGCGGCCGAAGAAGCCGGAGTCGACGAGCCGCTTGAGCTTCAGCAGGCCCGGCAGGAACAGCTTGTCCTGCACCACGCCGTGCTTGATGCCGGCGGCGTCGGCCAGGCGCGCGAGCGCGATCGCCTCGTCGAGGGTCTCGGCGGTCGGCTTCTCGGTGTAGATGTGCTTGCCCGCCTCGACGGCCTTGGTGAGTGCCGGGACGCGGGCCTGCGTGACCTGGGCGTCGAAGTACACGGAGACCGACGGGTCGGCCAGGGCCTCGTCCAGCGAGGTGGTCCACTTCTCCAGGCCGTGCTGCGCGGCCAGCGCCGCGATCTTCTCAGCGTTGCGGCCGACCAGGACCGGTTCCGGCCACACGGTGCGGCCGTCCGGCAGCGCGAGGCCGCCCTGCTCGCGGATGGCGAGGATGGAGCGCAGCAGGTGCTGCCGGTAGCCCATCCGTCCGGTCACGCCGTTCATGGCTATGCCGATCGTTTCGCGCGTCATCGCCCGCTCCTGCCCTGACTGTGATCACCTTGGGACCGCTCCGCGATTGGAAAGCGCTTTCCCGCTGTCTCCTGAGGCGATAGGTTACGAGCGTGCGCACGCAGCGGTCAACACCCACGCCCCGTCGCGGCGCGGCCACCCTGCAACAGGTGGCCGACGCGGCGGGTGTCTCGCTGGCCACCGCCTCGCGCGTCCTCAACGGCAGCACCCGCACCGTGAACCCGGAGTTGAGCGAGCACGTCAAGGAAGTCGCCGCGCGGCTGCGCTACGTCTCGCACGGCCCCGCGCAGGCGCTGGCCCGGGCCACCACGTCGCTGGTCGGTCTGCTGGTGCACGACGTCAACGACCCGTACTTCTCGGCGATCGCCGCCGGCGCGATGCGGGTGGCGCGCGAGCGCGACCTGCTGGTGATGGTCGCGAACACCTACCGCGACCCGGATCTGGAACTGGACTACATCACCCGGCTGGACGCCCAGCGGGCGCGGGCGATCCTGGTGGCCGGCTCGCCGCCGGTGGCCGCCGCCCCGGCCGCCGCGCTGCGCGAGCGGCTGGTGGACTACGTGCACGGCGGCGGTCGCGTGGTGTCGATCGGCGATCAGGGGCCGGACATCGACGCGGTCCTGCCGGAGAACGCGGCCGGCGGGCGGGCCGCGGCGCTGCACCTGGCCGGGCTCGGACACCGGGAGATCGGCGTCGTGACCGGACCGGCCGGGCTGGTGACGGTCGCCGACCGGCTGGAGGGGTTCACCCGGGGCCTGCTGGAGGCGGGTGGTGACATCCACACGACCGCGCTGCAGGGCGACTTCACGCGGGACGGCGGGTACCAGGCCACAAGACGCCTGCTGGAGAAGCACCCGAAGGTGACGGCGGTCTTCGCGCTGAGCGACCTGATGGCCGTCGGGGCGCTGGCCGCGTTGCGGGAGGCGGGGCGGCGGGTGCCGGACGACGTGAGCCTGATCGGGTTCGACGATCTGGCGATCTGCGCCGATCTGACGCCGGCGCTGACCACGGTGCGGGTGGACACCGAGGGCATGGGGGAGCAGGCGATGCGGATGGTGGTCGCCGCCGGGCCGGAGGCGGAGGCTGGGCCCGATGCCGATGCCGATGCCGATGCCGCTGCCGGTACCGGTGCCGGGGACGCGGCCGGTGACGGCGTCCCGGCCGACGCCGCGGTCACCGCGGAACAGCGGACGACCATTCAGAGCCCGACTGAATTGATTGTGCGGGGGAGCACGGGTCCGGCAGTGTCCTGATCGACTTCGCAGTACAGGCACATAGAGGGGGGACCTCAGGTGAATCTGCTCACGGCGGCGGCTGCCTCGGCCGGCGCGCCCGCGATCCTCGTGCCCGTGGTCCTGCTCGCGGCACTCCTGCACGCGAGCTGGAACGCGATCCTGAAGTTCGTCCCGGACAAGCTGACCGGCTCGCTGCTGATGACGGTCTCCGGGGGCGTGATCGCGGCGGCCGGGACGTTCTTCACCGCCGTGCCGGACCGCTCGTCGTGGCCGCTGCTGGTGGTCTCGGCGGTGCTGCACGTCGGCTACTTCCTGATGCTGGCCAAGACCTTCGAGATCGGCGACTTCAACCAGGTCTACCCCCTGGCCCGCGGACTGTCGCCGGTCGTGGTCGCCGGGTTCGCGACGCTGCTGGGCGACCCGATGTCGCGGCACCAGACCGCGGGCATCGCCGTGGTCTGCGGCGGCCTGGCGATCCTGGTCTTCTCGGCGGGCCGCCCCGAACGCGCGCAGGGCAAGGCGATGTTCTGGGCGGTGATGACCGGCCTGTCGATCGCGGTCTACACGGTGACCGACGGCATCGCGGTCCGGCACTCGGGCACGGCGACGGGCTACACGGCCTGGATGATGCTCCTGGAGAGCGCGCTGATGACGACCACGGTCGTGGTGATCATCGCGCGGCGGCGGCAGCCGGAGGGGGCCGAGGGCGGCGGCACCGAGGGCGACGGCATCGAGGGCGGCGCGCTGCGCGCTGCTCTCAGCCGGCTGAGCCGCGCGGACGTACTGCGCGGCGTGGTGGCCGGAACCTTGTCGCTGCTGGCCTACGGCCTGGTGCTCTGGGCCCAGACCCGGGGCGCGCTCGCCGCGGTGTCGGCCCTGCGCGAGACCAGCGTGATCTTCGGAGCGGCGCTCGGCTCGCTGTTCCTGCGCGAGCCGTTCGGGCGGTGCCGGATCTTCGCCGCGGTGACGATCGCGGGAGGGATCCTGATCCTCGAAGCGGCTTAGGCCGGATCCTTCAGACCAGCCAGACCTGCCAGATCTGCAATATCTACAAGACCCTTCAGACCTGCCAGACCTGCCAGACCTGCCAGACGCGCCAGACGCGCCAGACGCGCCAGAGCCGCCTGACGCGCCAAAGCCGCCTGACGCGCCAGAGCCGCCAGACCTCTCAGACCGCCGGAGCGCCCAGACCCTTCAGATCCGCACCGCGTCCAGAGCCGCGCGCATCCGCACGACCCGCCGCTCCAACCGCCCCACCGGGCCCTCCCTTCCGCTCTGGTCGATCAGCAGCGCCAGCGTGCCCTCGATCGCGCCGAGGCGGTTCGACAGTTCCTCCAGCATCCGCGGGGTCACGCCGGCGGTCTCGCGGAGCATCTCGGCCTGCTCCTTCAGCTGGCGGTTCTTGCGGTGCAGTTCGGCGAAGACGCCGACTTTGGCGCGCAGCACCCACGGGTCGAAGGGCTTCGTGAGGTAGTCGGCGGCGCCGGCGGCGTAGCCGCGGAGGGTCTGGTGCGGGCCGTCGCCGGCCGCCGTCAGGAAGATGATCGGGGTGTCGCGGGAGCGTTCGCGCAGGCGGACGTGCGCGGCCACCTCGAAGCCGTCCATGCCGGGCATCCGGACGTCGAGGAGGATCACCGCGAAGTCCTCGCGCAGGACCGCGCGCAGCGCCTGCTCGCCGGAGGCGGCGGTGACGAGCTCGTGGCCGAGGGAGCCCAGGATCGACTCCAGGGCCAGCAGGTTCTCCGGCCGGTCGTCGACCAGCAGGATCTTGATGTCGCCGCCGGAGGGCGGCGTCCGGTGCGGGGTGTCGTTCACGCCGGGGATCCTCCGGGGGAGGTCTGGACGCCCTGGACGCCGGAGTCGGCGTCGAGCCATCCGCGCATCACGGTCAGCAGGTGCGGGGTGTCGACCGGCTTGGTGACGTAGTCCGACGCCCCGGCCTCGATCGACTTCTCGCGGTCGCCGCGCATCGCCTTCGCGGTCAGGGCGATGATCGGCAGGTTCTTGTAACGGTCGATCTCGCGGATCGCGGCCATGGTGGCGTAGCCGTCCATCTCCGGCATCATGATGTCCATCAATACCAGGGCCACGTCGTCCGCGCGTTCCAAAGCCTCGAGTCCGGCCCGGCCGTTCTCGGCGTTGAGCACCGTGCAGCCGTGCTGCTCCAGTACCGAGGTCAGGGCGAAGACGTTGCGGATGTCGTCGTCGACGATCAGGATCTTCTCGCCGTCGAAGGCGACGTCCGCGCCGCCCGCGTAGAGGTCGGCCGCGGCCATGCCCGGCAGGTACAGGTCCGGGTGCGGCTGCTGGTCCGGGATCAGCGGCAGGGTCGGGGCCGGTTCCGGGCCCCGCGGGCCGCCGGTCGCGCCGCCCGGGCTCAGCGGGAGCGTCCCGAACGCCGGCCCCGTCCCCGCGCCGGCCGGCACCGCGCTCTCCGGCCCGACCGCGCGCGGCAGGAACAACGTGAACGTCGACCCGCGGCCGCGCTGGCTCTCGGCCCGGATCCCGCCGCCCAGCAGCTTCGCGATCTCCCGGCTGATGGACAGTCCCAGCCCGGTCCCGCCGTACCGGCGCGAGGTGGTTCCGTCCTCCTGCTGGAAGGCCTCGAAGACGGTCTGGATCTTGTCGTCCACGATGCCGATGCCGGTGTCCGACACGGCGAACGACACCGCCCGGTCCAGCACCACCTCGTTGCTGTCCTCCGGACCGCCCAGCACCACGTCGTCGACGGTGTCCACGACCAGTTCCACGTGCCCGGTCTCGGTGAACTTCACCGAGTTGGACAGCAGGTTCCGCAGCACCTGCTGCAGCCGCTGCTCGTCGGTGAACAGGTGGGCCGGCACCGACGGCGCCACCCGCACCCTCAGGTCCAGGCCCTTCTGCTCGGTCTGCGGGCGGAACGTCGCCTCGACGTAGTCCACCAGCTGGCTGACCGCTATCCGGGCCGGCTGCACGTCCATCCGCCCGGCCTCGATCTTGCTCAGGTCCAGGATGTCGTTGATCAGCTGGAGCAGGTCGCTGCCCGCGCCGTGGATGGTCTCGGCGTACTCCACCTGCCGCTCGGTCAGGTTGCCCTCGGCGTTGTCGGCCATCAGCCGGGCGAGGATCAGCAGGCTGTTCAACGGCGTGCGCAGCTCGTGGGACATGTTCGCCAGGAACTCGGACTTGTAGCGCGAGGACATCGTGAGCTGGTTCGCGCGCTCCTCCAGCTCCTGCCGCGCCTGCTCGATCTCCGAGTTCTTGACCTCGATGTCCTGGTTCTGCCGGGCCAGCAGCTCGGCCTTCTCCTCCAGTTCGGCGTTGGAGCGGCGCAGCTCCTTCTGCTGCATCTGCAGCTCGTCGGTGCGCGCCTTGAGCTCGTCGGCCAGCCGCCGGGACTCGCCGAGCAGCTCCTCGGTGCGGGTGTTGGCGGTGATGGTGTTGACGGTGACGCCGACCATCTCCATCAGCGACTCCAGCAGCGCCCGGTGCACCTCGTCGAAGAGGTGGAAGCTGGCCAGTTCGATGACCGCCATCACCTCGTTCTCGAACAGCACCGGCAGCACCGCGATCGAGGACGGCGGCGCCGAGCCGAGCCCGGAGGAGATGCGGATGTAGTCGGCCGGCGCGTGCTGGATCATGATCGGCTTGCGCTCCACCGCGGCCTGCCCGACCAGGCCCTGGCCCAGCCGGAAGCCGGGCGCCACGTCCGCCGACTCGCGGTCCACGCCGTAGGACGCGACCAGGTTCAGCACCTTCGTGCCGCCCTCCCGGCGGGCCAGGTAGAAGGCCCCGTACTGGGCGTTCACCAGCGGGGTCAGCTCACTCATGATCATCGCGGCCACCGCGTCCAGGTCGCGCTGGCCCTGCATCAGACCGCTCATCCGCGCCAGGTTGGTGTTCAGCCAGTCCTGCTGGTCGTTGCGGCGGGTGGTCTCGCGCAGGTTGCCGATCATCTGGTTGATGTTGTTCTTCAGGTCCGCGACCTCGCCCTTGGCCTCGACCGTGATCAGCCGGGTCAGGTCGCCGGAGGTGACCGCGGTGGCCACCTCGGCGATCGCGCGCACCTGCGTGGTCAGGTTCCCGGCCAGCTCGTTCACCGACTCGGTGAGCCGCTGCCAGGTCCCGGACACGTCCTCGACCGTGGCCTGGCCGCCCAGCTTGCCCTCGATGCCGACCTCGCGGGCGACGCGGGTGACCTCGGAGGCGAACGCGGACAGCCGCGCCACCATGGTGTTGATCGTGGTCTTCAGTTCCAGGATCTCGCCGCGGGCGTCGACGTCGATCCGCTTGGACAGGTCGCCGTTCGCCACCGCGGTGGTCACCTGCGCGATGTTCCGCACCTGGCCGGTCAGGTTGTTCGCCATCGCGTTGACGTTGTCGGTGAGGTCCTTCCAGGTGCCGGCGACGCCGCGCACCGTGGCCTGGCCGCCGAGCTTGCCCTCGGTGCCGACCTCGCGCGCCACCCGGGTGACCTCGTCGGCGAAGGTGCCGAGGCGGTCCACCATCTTGTTCAGCGTGGTCTTCAGTTCCAGGATCTCGCCGCGCGCGTCGACGGTGATGGTCTGCGTCAGGTCGCCGGAGGCCACCGCCGTGGCCACCTGCGCGATGTTCCGCACCTGCGTCGTCAGGTTGTCGGCCATGGAGTTCACCGAGTCGGTGAGGTCCTTCCAGGTGCCGGCCACGCCGGGCACCCGGGCCTGGCCGCCGAGTCGGCCCTCGGTGCCCACTTCCAGCGACACCCGGGTGACCTCGTCGGCGAACCCTGAGAGCTGATCCACCATCGTGTTGATGGTGTCCTTCAGCTCCAGCATCTCGCCGGCCACCTCGACGGTGATCTTCTGGGTCAGGTCCCCCTGCGCGACGGCCGTGGTGACCCCCGCTATGTCCCGGACCTGGGCGGTCAGGTTGCGGGCCGCGGAGTTCACGGAGTCCGTGATGTCGCGCCAGATGCCCTCGGCGTGCGGCACCGTGGCCTGGCCGCCGAGCCGGCCCTCGGTACCGAGCTCGCGGGCCACCCGGATCACCTCCGAGGCGAAGCCGGACAGCTGGCCGACCATCGCGTCGATGGTCTCGGCCAGCTCGCGCACCGGGCCGTCGACGCCCCCCGGCAGGGTGATCTTCCTGGACAGGTCGCCGCGGGCCACCGCCTGCGCCACTTCCAAGATCGCGCCGAGCTGGCGGTCCAGCTCGGCGTCCGACCCGACGTCCGATTGCAGCGTCATCGCCGCGCCTCCTTGCGCGTCGGCGGCCTGGCATCTGCTGCGTGACGTGGGTGGCTCACGGCGCTCGCGGAGCCACCCGACGTGCGGCGGCGGCCGCCCGGTGTTCTCTCGGTCTGTCACAGTGTCGCAGATCGTCCGGGCGGAAACGGATGAACCATACGATTAGCCCGCACGCGAGCCCCGAGCAGGGCTAGGCTCGACAGCGATGTCCTCACGCACCTCCCGTCCGTCTCTTTCCCGGGACCGCCCCGAAGAAGCGGTCCGGCTCACGATCCTTTCCCAGGCCGGCGAACTCCTGGCCGGCACGCTCGACCGGCGCCGGCTCGCCGCGCTGGCGTCCCAGCTCATCGTGCCGAGGCTGGCGGACTGGGTGGCACTGTTTCCGCCCCCGGGGTTCCAGGGGGGTGCGGATCACTCGAACGTGTCATCGTCCCCGGCGGCCGAGCACCTCTGGCACCGCGAGGAGCGCCGGCTGGACGCGCTGGCCGCGGCGCTGGCCGACTGGCGGCCGCCGCCGACCGGTGGGATCCATCACACCGGCGCGGAATGGCCGGTCCCGGTCGCCTCGCCGTTCGGCCAGGCGCTGCCGATCCCGCTGACGGCGCGCGGCGCGGCGCTGGGCACCCTGGTGCTCGGCGGCCCGGGCAAGGGCGGCTTCGGCGGGGCGACCCTGACCCTGGCCGTGGAACTGGCCGCGCGCATCGCGGCCGCGCTGGACAACGCGCGGCTGTACGCGGAGCAGCTGGAGATCGTGCGCGGCCTGCAACGCTCGCTGCTGCCGCCGACCCTGCCGCAGATCGACGGGCTCGACATCGGCGTGGTCTACGAGGCGGCGTCCAACAGCGACGGCGTGCACGTCGGCGGCGACTTCTACGACGTCTTCCCGATCACGCCGAAGGTGTGGGGCTTCGCGGTCGGCGACGTCTGCGGCACCGGCCCGGAGGCCGCGGCGCTGACCGGCCTGGCCCGGCACTCGCTGCGGCTGCTGGCCCGCGAGGGCCGCTCGCCGGTGTCGGTGGTGGAGCGCCTGAACCAGGCGGTGCTGGAAGAGGGCGAACTCGCCGGCGACGCCGGGCGGTTCATCACCCTGTTGTACGGCGAGGTGGAACCGCGCCCGGACGGCTCGGCGCAGCTGGTGATGGTCTGCGCGGGCCATCCGCTGCCGCTGATCCTGCGCCAGGACGGCACCGTGCGCGCCGCCGCGAACCCGCAGGCGCTGCTCGGCGTGCTGCCCGAACCCGCGCTGTACGCGGAGGACGTCGAGCTGGGCGCCGGCGAGGTGCTGCTGGTCTACACCGACGGCGCGAGCGAGCGGCGCAACGGCCGCCGGATGCTCGGCGACGAGGGTGTGGCCGCCGCTCTGGCCGGCTGCTCGGGGATGACGGCGGCGGGGGTGGTCGCCCGCGTGCGGCAGGCCGTGGCGGACTTCGGGTCGTCGGGGACGCGCGACGACTTGGCGTTGTTGGCGGTGCGGGCTTCGCGGAGCTGAGGCGGGTCCTCGTAGGCTGCGAAGGGCCCGGAACACTGTCCCGGGCCCTGTCGGTGATCGGTGATCGGTGATCAGTGATCAGTGCGCGGCCTTGGGCGGTGTGGCCAGGACGAGAGAACTGGGCAGGGTCCCGATGTCGGCGGGCTTCTGGGGAGTCGGCGGGTTGGCGGGCCGCTTGGGAACCGGCAGCTCCTTGATGTCCGGCGCGGCCAGCGCGTCGGCGAGGCCCTTCTCGGTCCAGGGCATGGGATCCACCGACTTGCCCCAGACGAACCCGGGGTTCAGCAGCCCCCAGAGGGCGGTGGTGTGATCGTTGACCGAGTGGTCGTAGACCTGGGTGTCGGAGACGGCGACGGTCACCCTTCCGCCGTCCGCGAAGACCCGGTCGGCCAGGATGATCCGGGCCGGGAGATTCGTGGAATGCGACGTGACGACGTACGAGCCGTCGGCCAGCTCGTGCTTGTCGCAGGCGGACCAGGTGATGTGCATCTCGGGATCGACGCCGTTGGCCCAGATGTCGCAGGGGACGTTGCCGGTGCGGCCGAGCGAGCCCGGCGACCAGATGTAGACGCCGACCTGGCCGAACGCCGTGGACTTGGCCCGCGGGTCCTCATGGGCCAGCAGGTCGGTGCTGCCGTCCGGGGTCCAGGCGCCGGCGGCCCAGACGCTCGAGGTCATCCAGTTCTCGGAGGGCCCGACCGTCTTCGGGCCCCGCTCGACCGGACGCAGATGGCGGCCGTCCGGGTCGAGGACCTTGAGCAGGCTCGCCAGATTCTCGGCGGCGCGGTCGGGGATCCGGACGGTGCCGGGGTGGGAGAAGTCGCCGTTGGCCGGCCCGCCGCCCATCGTGACGAAGAAATGGTCGCCGATCGTCTCGGCGAGTTCCTTCTCGCGCGCTGTCGGCCAGGACGGGCTGGTCGACGCGGTGCCGGGCGTCGCGCCGGTCCCGGACCGGTCCGCGGACCGGTCCGATCCGCCGAGCGTCCCGTACACCGTCGCCGACAGGCCCACGACCGCGGCCAGGCCGGCGGCGCCGCCGGCGCGGTGCCACGTGCGGCGGCGGTTGCCGATCCGCGCGGCCGCGGCGGCGTCGGGGATCCAGTGCGGTTCGTCGAGGGAGGTGCGGGCGCGGTCGAAGACGTGGCCGGCCCAGGCGTCGTCGGTGTGGTCGATGTCTGTCATGGTGCGATTCCGTTTCCCGTTCTCGGTGTCGAGGGCGGTTCCGGCGTCGGCCCGGGACTGGGCGCCGACGCGCGGCCGTCAGCGGTCCGCGTTGCTCGGTGCGAGGGCCGTGCCCGCCAGCAGCGGGCGCAACGCCGCCAGGCCGCGGGCGGCCTGGCTCTTCACGGTTCCCACGGCACAGCCGAGCGCTGCGGCCGTCTCCTCGACGCTCAGGTCCTCCCAGTAGCGCAGCACCAGCACCGCGCGCTGCCGCGGGGGCAGGCGGCGCAGGGCGGCGACCAGGACGTCGCGGTCGTCGGGGGGTGCGGTGCCGGGCGCCTCACCGTCCGGCACGAACTCCGCGGGCGTCTCCTTCCGCCACTTCATGCGGCGGGTGTCGACGAAGGCGTGGAAGAGCGTGGTGCGCAGGTACGCGTCGAAGGTCTCGCCGCGTTTGATGCGCGCCCAGTGCAGATGGAGCTTGACGAACACGCCCTGGACCAAGTCCTCGGCCAGGTGCCAGTCGCCGCACATCAGATAGGCGGTGCGCCGCAGGGCCGCGCCCTTGGCGGCGACCACTTCGGCGAACTCCGCCTCGTACGACTTGTCCATCCCCGTGCCCCTCCGTAGATGCCGGGCCGGCGCCGGCACGAGTCATACGGAAGTGTGGGGCGGGAAGGTTGCCCCGGCTAGCGGCGAGTGTAGGTGAGCTGCGAGACCCCGAGGTAGCCGGAGGCGAAGCCGGCCTCGCAGTAGGCCAGGTAGAAGCGCCAGGTGCGGCGGAAGACCTCGTCGAAGCCCAGGGCGGCGACCCGCGGCCAGTTGTCCTCGAACCGGTGCCGCCAGACGCGCAGCGTGCGGGCGTAGTCGAGGCCGAAGTCGCGGCGGGCCGCCAGGCGCAGGCCGGCGGTGCCGGTGGCGTGGTCCAGCGCGGTGATCGAGGGGATCAGGCCGCCGGGGAAGACGTACTTGTGGATCCACGAGTACGAGTCCTGGGTCGCGAGCATCCGGTGGTGCGCCATGGTGATGGCCTGGATCGCGACCCGGCCGGCCGGGGCCAGGTTGCGCTCGATGGCCTGGAAGTAGTCCGGCAGGTAGCGGCGGCCCACGGCCTCGATCATCTCCACCGACACCACGGCGTCGAACGGCAGGTCCTCGGCCACCTCGCGGTAGTCGGCGAGGCGGACCTCGATCCGGTCGGCCAGCCCGGCCGCGGCGATCCGCCGGCGGGCCAGCTCCCGCTGCTCTTCGGACAGCGTCAGGCTCAGCACCGTGGCGCCGCGCTCGCCGGCCGCCTTCATGGCCAGCGCGCCCCAGCCCGTGCCGATCTCCAGCAGCCGCGTGCCCTTGCGCACCCCGGCCGCGTCCAGGACCGCGTCGATCTTGCGCAGCTGGGCGGCGTGCAGGTCGCCGGCGCCGTCGGCGTCCGCGACCGGGTCGAACAGCGCCGAGGAGTACGTCATCGAGGGGTCGAGGAAGAGCTCGAACATCTCGTTGGACAGGTCGTAGTGCGCGTGCGCGTTGTGGCGGGCGCCGCGGCGGTCGTTGTCCTGCTCGCGCGGCATGTGCTGCATCTGCACGCCGCGCAGCCGCTGCAACGGCTGCGGGATCAGGTGCTCCAGGCGCTGCGCCAGCTCGGTGAGCAGGGCGGCCAGCTCGTCGCCGGTCTCGGTGTCCCAGGCGCCGGTCTGGTAGGCCTCGCCGAACCCGATCAGGCCGTCCCTGCCCAGCCGGTTCAGGAACTCCTTGGGCCGCCGCACCCGCAGCACCGGACCCCCGCCGCCAGGCACCCCGGCCCCGGCCAGCGCCAGGCCGTTGGGCGCGACCACGGTCACCGGGACGTCCTTGAGCGCGTGGGTGAACAGCCGGCGCGCGATCCGTGCCCGCACCGGGTGCTCCGGAATCCGCGCGAGGTCCGGCCAGCGGTCGGCATCGATCAGCAGGATGGGCGGCTGGGTCATCTCTCCGCTCCGAGCTCAGGTTCGTCGCATGGAACGCCTTGGCACTGAATGCACTGGCACTGAACGCATTAGTAACCTAACACGCAGTTCGGAACGCTATGTGCGGACTCGTCCATCTGAGATCAGAACACGCTGTAAACCATCGGCCCCGCCGGCCCCGAACGCCCCACCGATGACGTCGGCGTACCGGGGCGGCGCCGCATCCGCGTCCACCAGGCACGTATGGGTGAACGCCAGAACGAGGCGGTTCCAGTCCCGCGCCCGCGCCAGCATCGTGTGGCCGGAGCCGGGGAGCACGATCCGCGCCACGTCGTGGCCCTCGGCGCGGGCTCGGACGGCGTACTCGAACGAGGAGCGGGGCGAGGTGACGCGGTCGCGGGTGCCGTGCGCGAGGAGCAGCCGCCGGCCGGTGAGCTGCGTCGTCGGCTCGTGGGGCGGCAGCCACGGCGCCAACCCGAGCACGCCCACCACGCCGGGGGCGTCGGCGGCGTTCACCACGGCCCGCCCGCCGAGCGAGTGCCCGGCCAGCACCAGCGGCACGTCCCCGTACCGCTTCCCGAGCTGCTCGACGGCCCAGCGGACGTCCGGCACCGGCGCCCGCTCGTCGTCGTTCCACCCCTGGTACCGGAAGTGCATGGTGTGCACCGCGACCCCGACCCCGCCCAACCGCGGCGCGACGGCCCGCGCGATCATCCGCACCCGCTGCACCGGCCCGCCCCGGGCGCGCGGCGGCCGATGCGAGTGCTCCTTGCCGCCGTGCGCCAGCAGCACGACGCCGGCCACGGTCCCGGGCACCGGGCGGATCGGCGGGTCGAGGCGGGGTTCGAGTTCCCTGCTCACGGGAGCGAATGTACAGGCGGCTAGCAGTCGGCGAGAAGCTGGTAGACGCGCTGCTTGCTGATATCGAGCAGAGCCGCGGCGTCGACGACCTTGACGCCGGCCGCTCTGAGCCGACGTGCGGACTCCGCCAGCGTCCGTTGCTCGGCCGCAGCGGCTTCGTCCCGGGCGGCCCGAGCTTGTTCCACCTGGCTTATGGCGGTCTCAGCATGGTCGGGCAGGTGGACTTCCATCGTCACCACCACCCGGTTCGCGGCCACTTCGAGCATTGTGGCGACGGCATCACGTGCCATGCTCTTGGCCTGGTCGTATGTGCGACCCTGTGTGTAGACCCCACGCAGCTCAGGGACGGTGACGACCCACCAGTCGCCGTCGAGTTCGGCGATCGCCCGGTAGCTCTTGGGGGCTTCTGCTTCCGTCATTGACTCGCCTCCTTGAGGATCTTCTTGGCCAGCAGTTCGGCGATTTCGGCATGCCGAGGGATGGTCAACTGAACTGGCCGACACGATAGATGTCGTGGTTCGCGCCATGGCGGACGAGCTCGAACTCGACTGAGGCGGCCTCTGCGATCTCGTTGAGGCTCTTCAGCGGGTCACGCCGTTTCATGATCTGAATCTAGCTAGGCTAGAGCGGACCCTTCTAGCCTAGCTAGAAACTTTCACTCTGGTGAGCGACAAAAGGCCGAGGCCCGCCGGAGGACAACCTCCGACGGGCCTCGCCCTTCAGCTGTGCGGCAGGCGCCAGGACGTCACGCGGCCTTGCGCAGGTCCCCCGCCGCCTCGGCGAACTCGTCGCGCGGGCGCTCGATCGAGCCCAGGCCGACGGCCTCGCGGCGGAAGAACAGCGCCAGGGTCCAGTCGGCGATGACGCGGATCTTGCGGTTGAAGGTGGGGACGCGGCTCATGTGGTACGTGCGGTGCATGAACCAGGCCGGCCAGCCGCGGAGGCGGACGTTGTAGACGTCGGCGACGCCCTTGTGCAGGCCCAGGGAGGCCACCGAGCCCACGTGCTTGTGCTTGTACTCGCGGGGTTCGAAGCCGCGGACGCGGGCGACCACGTTGTCTGCGAGCTGCTTGGCCTGGCGGACCGCGTGCTGGGCCGAGGGGGAGCAGAACTTGCCGGGGTTGGTCAGGTCCGGGACCTGGGCGCCGTCGCCGGCGCTCCAGACGTTGTCGAAGCCCTCGACCTGGAGGGTCGGCTGCGCCATCACGTGGCCGCGCTCGCCCAGCGGGACGCCGAACTTCTGCACCACCGGGTTCGGCTTGACGCCGGCGGTCCAGACGATCGTGGAGGCCACCATCTTGGTGCCGTCGGAGAGCTGCACGCGGCGGTTGACGCAGGACTCCAGGAAGGTGTTCAGCTTGACCTGGATGCCGCGCTTCTCCAGCTCGCGGACGGTGTACTCGCCGAGCGCGGGGCGGACCTCGGGGAGGATGCGGCCGGAACCCTCGACCATCACCCAGCGCATGTCCTCGGGGCGGATGTTCGGGTAGATCTTGCAGGCGTCGCGGGCCATGTCCTCCAGCTCCGCGATGGCCTCGATGCCGGCGAAGCCGCCGCCGACGAAGACGAAGGTGAGCGCCCGGCGGCGGATCTTCTCGTCCTTGGTGGTGGCCGCGATGTCCATCTGGCCCAGCACGTGGTTGCGCAGGGCTATGGCCTCTTCGATCTGCTTGAAGCCGATGCCGTGCTCGGCCAGGCCCGGGATCGGGAGGGTGCGCGCGATCGAGCCGACCGCGATCACCAGCTGGTCGAACTCGATCTCGTACGGGTCGCCGGCGATCGGCTCGATCGCCGCCACCTTGCGCTCGTGGTCGATGTCGGTGACCCGCGCGGTGAGCACCTCGGCGCGCTTGAGCACCCGGCGCAGCGGCACCACGACGTGGCGCGGGGACAGGGAGCCGGCCGCCGCCTCGGGCAGGAACGGCTGGTAGGTCATGTACGAGCGCGGGTCGACGACCGTCACCAGCGCCTCGTCCTTGCCGAGCTTCTTGAGAATGCGGTGCGCCGTGTACATCCCGACGTAGCCGCCGCCAACGATCAGAATCCGGGGGATCGCCTTGCCGTTCCCGCTCGCCTTACCCACTTGTGCTCGCCTCCGCCGCCTAGTCCAAGGCCGCCTGTTCGACGCTTCTTTCGGTTGCTTCAAGCGTAGAGACGTTTTGTTAGTGCTCGGTGTGACGGGTGTTAAGAGACGGTGCCGGCGAGGAGATTTGGGCGCGTTTGGCGGTGATTGCGCTCGTGACGCTGGTCACACTGTGAGGAACGTTACAGCTATGGCGACAATGTGTCAGGTAGTGAGACCGATTCGACAATCTGTAGAAGAAGTTCCTTCGACACAGTGTAGAAGAAAATCGGCGCCCGTGCGCGGGACTTCGAGGATGAGGGGTCAACGGGCGGGAGGAGCCCGGTGTTCCCGGGCCCCGCGGCCCTCAGGCGATGCTCGCCGCGATCCCGTCCAGGATGTCCCGCTCGCTGACCACGACCTCCGGGGTGACCAGGTTCGGCGCCACCCGCTCCATGATCGCCAGCAGCACCAGCGCGCCGGCCCCGATCACGTCGGCGCGCCCCGGGTGCACGGCGGGGACCGCCTTGCGCTCCTCCGGGGTCATGCCCAGCAGCCGGCCGGAAATGTCGCGGACGCGGCCCAGCGACATGTGCGACAGGTGGACGCGTTCGGAGTCGTACTCCTCCAGCTCCAGCGCGATCGCGCCGAGTGTGGTCACCGTGCCGGCCAGGCCGACCAGGGTGCGCGCCTCCTCCAGCGGGACGGCCTCGGCGGCGCGGTCGATGAGCTTCTCGATGTCGGCACGGGCGGCCTTGATCTGCCCCTGCGTGGGCGCGCCGTCGCTCTTCAGGTGGCGCTCGTACATGCGCACGCAGCCCATGTCGACGCTGCGGGCGGCGATGACGCCGCTCCGGCCGTCGCCGAGGACGAACTCCGTGGAGCCGCCGCCGATGTCGATGACCAGGTACGGGGCGTGGTGCCGGTCGTGGGGGAGCTCGGTGGTGGCCCCGGTGAAGGAGAAGCGGGCCTCCTCGTCGCCGGTGGCGACGTACGGCTCGACGCCGAGGATCCCCTTCACGCCGTCGACGAACTCCTGCCGGTTCTCGGCGTCGCGGGTGGCGCTGGTCGCGACGAAGCGGAGCGGGATCGGCGTGCCGCCGCTGTTGCGCTCGATGAGGTCCTGGTACTCCAGGCAGGCCGCGAAGGTGCGCTCCAGGGCGGCCGGGGCGAGCCGGCCGGTGGCGTCGACGCCCTCACCGAGCCGGACGATCCGCATCTCGCGCACCACGTCGGTGGCGCGGCCGGTGCGGGGGTGGACGTCGGCGATCAGGAGCCTGATGGAGTTGGTGCCGCAGTCGATCGCGGCCACGCGCTTGGTCATGCCTTCCATCGTCCGCTATGCCCCCGGTTCCACACAGGGTCCCGCCTTCCACCACTCCGGCAGCAGCGCCAGCGCCTCGTCGCCGAGGGGGTTCACCCCGGGGCCGGCCGCCAGGGCGTGGCCGACCAGCACGTGCAGGCACTTCACCCGGTCCGGCATGCCGCCGGCGGTGGGGAAGCCCTCCAGCACCTCGATCTCGTCGCGCCGGGCCCGGTAGTCCTCGTCGGCGGCGCGGTAGGCCGCGGCCAGTTCCGGATCCGTCGCGAGGCGCTCGGTCATCTCCTTCATCAGGCCCGAGGCCTCCAGGGTGCCGATCGCCGACGCCGCCTTGGGGCAGGTCAGATAGAACAGCGTCGGGAACGGGGCGCCGTCCGGCAGCCGCGGCGCGGTCTCGACCACGTCCGGGTTGCCGCACGGACAGCGATGGGCGACGCGGCGTACGCCGCGCGGCGTACGGTTCAGTTGCGCCTCCACGGCGGCCAGGTCGATCTGGTCCACCGGGGGCGGGGCGGGGTCGGGGGCGGCGGCGTCGTTCGTCATGATTCGGACCAGCCTACGGCGGATCCGGCCGCGCCGCTCCCAGGACGCCGGGCCGGGTACTTCCGCTGGAGTACGCCTCCTGACTCCTCACGAGGGACGCATAGATCAACTTCCTGTGCCAGCATCGTGCCGTCATCTCGGAAAAAAAGAAGAAGACGACGTCGAGGGGGACGTAACGATGCTTCCGGCTCTGCGCGTGGTGGCCGTGCTCCACGCGCTTTCGTTCTTGGTGCAGCCGATCATGGCCGGGTTCTTCCTGTCCGGCCAGGACCAGGCGATCGACATGCACGCCACCAACGCCATGATCCTGGCCACGTTGTGCCTGGTCATGACCATCCTGGCCTTCCCCGTCTGGCGCCGGGGGCTGGTGCCGCGCGCGGTCTTCACCACCGCGGCGGGGCTCCTGGTCGCCGAGATGGTGCAGATGATCGCCGGGTTCGGGCACCTCATGTGGCTGCACATCCCGCTCGGCGTGATCATGATGGGCGGCATCGCCACCTTCATGCCGCTGGTGATGCGCCCGCAGCCGCGCCCCGCCGCCGCCGGCCCGCTGGCCGCCGTGCCGGCCGCGGAGGCCGGCGAATGACCGTCCGTCTGTCCCGCCGCGGCGCGTTGCGGCTGGCCGGCGGCGCCGGACTGGCCGCGGCGTTCGGCCCGGCGCTGGCCTCCTGCGCCAAGCCCGGCAACGACGGGATCAACCCCGGGACGCTGGAGAGCAAGGCGAAGCTGCCGCAGCCGTTCACCGTGCCGCTGCCGATCCCGGAGCCGCTGGCGCCGACGAGCACCGACGCGCAGGGTGCGCACTACGCCATGACCCTGCGGCAGGCCGAGGTCGAGATCCTGCCCGGCTACAAGACCGCGATCTACGGCTACAACGGCACGTTCCCGGGCCCGTACCTGGACGTCCGGGCCGGCACGCCGATGGTCGTGCACCAGACCAACCAGCTGCCGGTGCCGATCGTCACGCACTTGCACGGCGGCCTGACGCCGCCCAGCGACGACGGCTTCCCCACCGACTTCGTCCTCCCGAAGGCGCTGGCGGACATGGCCGACCCGGCGAAGGCCGCGTCCATGCCGGGCATGGGCGGCATGCCGTCGATGCACGATCCGCTGGCGCACATGACCGCGGTCGAGCGCGACTACGTCTTCCCGCTCAAGCAGCGCGCCGCCACGCTCTGGTACCACGACCACCGCATGGACTTCACCGGCGCGCAGGTGTGGAAGGGCCTGTTCGGGCTCTGCGTCGTGCGCGACGACGAGGACGACAAGCTCCCGCTGCCCAAGGGCGAGCGTGAGATCCCGCTGCTCATCGCGGACCGCGCCTTCGACGCCGACGGCCAGCTGCTGTACCCGGTCGACGACCCGACGCTGCTCGGCAAGCCGGGCATGAAGGGGTCGATCAAGGCCGGGGCGCAGGGCGACGTGATCCTGGTGAACGGCGCCCCGTGGCCGTTCCTGGAGGTCGCCGCGGTGAAGTACCGGCTGCGGCTGGTCAACGCCTCCAACGCGCGCCGTTACGAGCTCAAGCTCGACGGCCCCGGCGGCGGCGAGTTCGTCCAGGTCGGCTCGGACGGCGGCCTGCTCGCCGCCCCGGTCACGCACTCCACCCTGCACATCTCCCCCGCCGAGCGCTTCGACGTGGTCGTGGACTTCTCGAAGTACCCGGTCGGCTCGACCGTGACGCTGAAGAACGCGGCCGGCGACGGGGGCACGGCGAAGGTGATGCAGTTCAAGGTGACGTCCAAGGCCTCCGACGAGTCCAGCGTCCCGGCCAGGCTGTCCACCATCGAGAAGCTCGTCGTCGACGGCGAGAAGCGCCGCCTGGTCTTCGCGCTCAAGGGCGGCGAGTGGCAGGTGAACGGCAAGTCCTTCGACCCGGCCAAGCCGTTGTTGAAGGCCGAGTTCGGCAAGGTCGAGGAGTGGACCGTCACCAGCGTCGAGCGGCACCCGGTGCACCTGCACGGCGCGCACTTCCAGGTGCTGAAGCGGGCCTCCGGAAGCGGCGACTACGACGAGGGCTGGAAGGACACGGTCGAACTGTCACCGGGCTCTGAGATCACCCTCGCGGTGCGGTTCGACGCCTACCGGGGCCGGTACGTCGCGCACTGCCACAACCTGGAGCACGAGGACATGGCGATGATGGCGGCGTTCCAGGTGGTGTGAAGGGCGTGAAGACGGAACGGGCACCCGCGGAGGATCCGCGGGTGCCCGTTCCGTTCGCCGCTCAGTCCCGGAACTCCGAGGCCACCCGCAGGAAGATGTCGTTCGCCTCGACCTCGCCGATCGTGACCCGCGCGCCCTCGCCGGGGAACGGCCGCACCACCACGCCGGCCATCTCGGCCTTGGCCGCGAAGTCCGCCGTCCGCTCGCCCAGGCGCAGCCACACGAAGTTGGCCTCGCTGGCCGGCACCGTCCAGCCCTGCTCCCGCAGCGCGTCGGTGACCCGGGTCCGCTCCCGCACCAGCGCCTCGCAGCGCTCCAGCAGCGCCTCCTCGGCGCGCAGCGACTCCACCGCCGCCACCTGCGCCAGCGAGTTCACGCCGAACGGGACCGCGGTCGCCCGCAGCGCCTCGGCGACCGGCTCGTGCGCGATCGCGAACCCGACCCGCAGTCCGGCCAGGCCGTAGGCCTTCGAGAAGGTGCGCAGGACCGCGACGTTCGGACGGTCCCGGTACAGGTCCACGCCGTCCGGCACCCCGGGGTCGCGCACGAACTCCCGGTACGCCTCGTCGATCACCACCAGCACGTCGCTCGGCACCCGGTCCAGGAACCGCACCAGCTCGTCCCGGCCGATGGCCGCGCCGGTCGGGTTGTTCGGGTTGCACACGAAGATCAGCCGGGTCCGGTCGGTCACCGCGCCGGCCATCGCGTCCAGGTCGTGCCGCTCGTCCGCGGTCAGCGGCACCTTCACCGACGTCGCGCCGGAGATCTGCGTGATGATCGGGTACGCCTCGAAGCTGCGCCAGGCGTAGATCACCTCGTCGCCGGGGCCCGACGTGGCCTGCAGCAGCTGCTGCGCCACGCCCACCGAGCCGGTGCCGGTGGCCACGTGCTCGACCGGCACCCCGAACCGCTTGGCGATCTCGGTGCTCAGCACCGACACCCCCATGTCCGGGTACCGGTTGAAGGTCTCGCAGCTCTTCTGCACCCGCTCCAGCACGCCCGGGAGCGGCGGGTAGGGGTTCTCGTTCGAGGACAGCTTGAACGCGGAAGCGTCGGGGATCTTGCCCGGCCGGTAGGCGGGGATGCCGCGGAGCGCTTCACGGAGCTTGGGGGTCTGGACGTCGTCGGCCACGGCTCACATCTCCTTCTGGATGGTCGCTCTCAGATTAACCGTATGGGGGCTTCCCGCGGACCGCCCCAAGCAGGACATTTGACCCGTGACCATGCTGAACGGCTTCGCTTACGACGAGTTGTCGTTCGGGGCCGACGGGACGCCGTCGGATCCCGCCCAGAGCCGCACCGCCCCGCCCCTGGCGCTCGGCGCGGACGTGACCGACCTGCTCGTGCTGTCCCATGGATGGAACGACGACGCGCCCACCGCCCGCGCCCTCTACGACGGCCTGACCTCGGCGATGGCCCGCTGCGGCGGGGCTCCTCCGGGGCTGGCGGTCCTCGGGATCCTGTGGCCCGCCAAGCGCTACGGCGCCGCACCCGCCCTGGCCGCCGCGGTCGCCGCCGACCCCACCGGACCCGCCGCCGCGGCCCTGGTCGCCGGGGTGCGCGACCGGCTCGGCGCCGATCTCGGCCGGCTGCCCGCGGCCCCGGGCTGGGGCGATCCCGGCGACGGACAGGACGCCTTCTTCGCGATGGAGCCCCAGGCGCTGCTGGACCGCTTCGGCCAGTTCGGGTTCGGCCTGTCCGACGTCCTGAACCTCGCCACCTACTACGAGATGAAGGCCCGCTCCGCAGCCGTCGGCCGCGGGCTGGCCGCCGTGCTCGCGGCGGTTCGCGCGGCCCGGCCGTACCTGCGGCTGCACCTGGCCGGGCACAGCTTCGGCGCGCGCGTGATGGCCTCGGCGCTGGCCGCCGGCGATCCGCTGCCGATCTCCTCGGCCACCCTGATCCAGGGCGCGTTCTCGCACTACGGCTTCTCCCGCAAATGGGACGGCGCGCACGACGGTCTGTTCCGCCCGGCGCTGGTCGGCGGCCGGCTCACCGGGCCGATGGTGGTGACGTACTCGCACCACGACGAGGTGCTCGGCGTCGCCTACGCCCTCGCCTCGCGGCTGGCCGACCAGCCGGACTCGGCGGTCGGGCCGCTCGGCGGGCCGCACGACGAGTTCGGCGCGCTCGGGGCGACGGGCGCGCTGGCGACGCCGGAGTCGGTGTGGGCGCCGATGGGGACGTTCGGCGGCCAGGCCTACGCGTTCACCGCCGGGGCGGTCAACAACCTGGAGTCGAGCCTCTACATCCCCAGCCACACCGCGGTGACGTGCAACGAGGTCGGGATGGCGATCCTCGGGGCGGTCAACACTGACGAGATCGGGACGACGGAGGCCGGCTGACCTTCGCGCATGGCCGGAATCGTCACCCGGACGTCATTGCGGCCACGGCGGCGCGGCGGCGAGGCTTGAGCCATGAGCCGCCGCGTGGTCTTCCTGGTCTTCCCGCGTTTCCAGATGCTCGACCTCACCGGACCGCTGGAGGTCTTCACGCAGGCGGACTCGCTGTTCCAGCCGGCCCGGCGCCGGTACCGGACCGAAGTCGTGGCGCTCGGCCGCGAACCGGTGACCGCGACCGACGGTCTGGCCGTCGTGCCGCACGCCACCCTGGCCGAGGCCGCGACGCTGCCCGTCGACACGCTGGTGGTCGTCGGCGGGTTCGGCGTCCGGGAGGCGGCACGGGATCCGATCTATGTGGACTGGGTCCGCGACATGGCCGCCCGCGCCCGGCGCGTGACCTCGGTCTGCTCCGGCGCGTTCCTGCTCGCCGCGGCCGGCGTGCTCGACGGCCGGCGTGCCGTCACCCACTGGAGCAACTGTGAGGAACTGGCCCGGGCCTACCCCCGGGTCCGCGTGGAGTCCGACCCGATCTTCGTCCGCTCCGACCCGGTGTGGACCTCGGCCGGCGTCACGGCCGGACTCGACCTCGCCATGGCCCTCGTCGAGGACGACCACGGCGCCGCGACCGCGCGACGCATCGCGAAGCAGCTCGTGGTGTTCGTGCAACGGCCCGGGGGCCAGGCCCAGTTCAGCACGCAGCTCGCCGCGCAGCGTCCCGGTCGGGACAGCCTGCGGGAGGTGCAGGAGTGGATCGCCGACCATCTCGGCGAGGATCTGAGCCTGGCGGCCCTGGCCCGCCGGGCGGCGCTGAGCGAACGGCACTTCTCCCGCGTCTTCCGCGCCGAGACCGGCATGACCGTGGCCGCCTACGTCGAGGCCGCCCGGGTCGAGGCCGCGCAGCGACTGCTGGAGAGTACCGGCGACGGCCTGGACCGGATCGCCCGCACCTGCGGCTTCGGAACCGTCGAGACCATGCACCGCACGTTCAACCGGGCTGTGCGGGTCACGCCCGGCGAATACCGGCGGCACTTCAGCCACCGGCGGCCGACCAGATAAGGAGACGAAGATGGCCCGTCTGGCCATTCCGCTGTTCCCCGGCTTCATGCCGCTCGACGCCATCGGACCCTACGACGTCCTGCGCTTCCTGCCGGACACCGAGGCGGTCTTCGTGGCCGCCGAGGCCGGCCCGGTCCGCGGCAGCGGCGGGCTCACCCTGCACGCCGACGCCGCGCTCGACGACGTCGACTCCTGCGACATCCTGCTGATCCCCGGCGGCGGCGGAACCCGGGACTACGAGGGACTCAAGCCCCTGATCGAGTGGATCGGCCGCATGCACGCGACCTCGGCCTGGACCACGTCGGTCTGCACCGGATCGCTGCTGCTGGGGGCCGCCGGGGTCCTCGACGGGCTGGACGCGACCACGCACTGGGGCGCGGTCGCCGACCTCGAGGCGTTCGGGGCGCGCTACACGCCCGAGCGGATCGTCCGGCGCGGCAAGGTGGTCACCTCGGCGGGCGTGTCGTCCGGGATCGACATGGCGCTGACGCTGGTCGAGCTGATCGCCGGCGCGGAGTACGCGCAGTCGGTGCAGCTGTGGATCGAGTACGACCCGCAGCCGCCGCACGACACCGGTTCGGTGGCCAAGGCCGGGCCGGAGCTGACCCGGCGGACGAGGGAGCTGCTGGGGGCCGCCGCCCGGCCGGAGTGAGCCGTCCGATACCCGCCAGCGGGGGACGCCGGAACGCGCCAAGATCGCTATGTGGTTGAGATTTCAACCACATAGCGATCCGCATTCCCCATCCGCGTTCGAGGAGTCCCCATGGACCTGAACCTGCACGGCCGCGTCGCCCTCGTCACCGGCGGCTCCAAGGGCATCGGGCTGGCCGTCGTCAGAACCCTGATCGAGGAGGGCGCGTTCGTCGTCGCCGCCTCGCGGTCCGCCTCGCCCGGACTGACCGCCCTGGACGGGCCGAACCTGCTGCACGTCGCCGGCGACCTGATGGACTCGGCATTCCCGGAGCAGCTGGTGGCCCGCACCGTCGAGGCCTTCGGCGGCCTGGACGTCCTGGTGAACAACGCCGGCGGCCCGCCGCCCGGCGTGGTGCTGCCGCGCGGGCCGTTCCTGGACGGCGGCGACGACGACTGGCGGGCGATCTTCGAGTTCAACCTGTTCGCCGTCCTCCGGCTGACCCGCGTCGCGATGCCGCACCTGCTGGAGCGGGGAGGCGCGATCGTCAACGTCTCCTCGACCCTGGCGCACCAGCCGGCCACCAACAACTACGAGTACGCCGCCGCCAAGGCCGCGCTCAGCCACGCGGCCAAGGGCCTGGCCGAGGAGTTCGGCCCGCGCGGCGTGCGGGTGAACACCGTCTCGCCCGGCGTCGTCCGCACCAACTGGTGGACCGACGAGGGCGGCGTCGCGGACATGTTCGCCGGCGCCATGGGCGTCGACAAGGACACCCTGCTCGACAAGACCCTGCCGGAGATGCTCCGGCTGAGCACCGGCCGCTTCGTCGAGCCGCAGGAGATCGCCGACGCCGTCGTCCTGCTCGCCTCGCCCCGCTCGGGGAGCACGAACGGTTCCGATTTCGTCGTCGATGGGGGTTTGTTGAAGGAGATGTAGTCAAGAATTCAGCAGTCCCCGCGTGGTGGACGGGAAGGCGCATCAGTAACCTGAAGCGTTTTCTCGTCCATTCGCATTTCTTTGTGTTCCCACGGGGAGGCCTACGTGCCCATGCCCAGGAAGACCCGCCTCGCGCTGACCGCGATAGCCGCGACCGCGGTGACCGTCAGTGCCGTGCCGGCCTCGTTCGCAGCGACCGCCTCTCATGTCCAGGTCGCACCCGCGCTTCAGGCGGCTGATCCGGCCCCGGCGAGCACGTTGTCGTTCAGCCCGACGGTCAGCCACCTGGTCGGCGGGGGCGACAACGACTACATGGTCGGATTCGCCGGCCCCGGCTGTGACCCGCTGGTGTCGCCCACCTGCCAGGACGAGGCTGTTCCGGCGACGGCCACCTGGTCGCTGGACGTCCAGGACACGAGCGGGACGCCGAGCGCGAACCTGAAGACCGGCACCGGCAACACCGTTCCCGAGCCCGTGGACCACTACACGTTCCCGGCTCCGGCGAGCAGCAACGGAACGTGGAAGGTGACCATCACCTTCACCTACCAGGACGGCACCGGCACCACCGTCACCCGGTCCAGCTCGACGCTCATCGACTACGGCACCGCGACCGCGGCCCCGGCCACCCCCTCCGCGATGATCGACCGCGCTCCCACGGAACTGGTGCCGGCGGGGGAGCCGCTCACCTTCACTCTCGGCGGCTCGCATGTCGCGACCGGGAGCTCGAAGTGGCAGGTGGTCATCGACTACGGCGACGGCAGCCCTCAGGAGGCGCACGACGTCACTCCCGGCGGCTCCAGCGACGGCACGTTCGTCCACACCTACAACTACCCGCAGGGCCGGAGCCGGTGGACCGCCTGGGTCGCGGCCTCCGACGGCGTCAACCTGAGCGCGTGGCAGCCGGTCTTCGTGAACATGACCCCAGCCGACGCGAAGCTGACCGTGACGCCGCTGACCGGCACCGCTTCGGTCATCAACCCCCTGGTCGTGACGCTCGACGCCAGTGCGTCCAAGAGCTGGCTGCCCGGGGGCGCCACGATCACCGGCTACCAGTTCGACTGCGGCGACCCGACCGTGGCCGCGCAGCCGATCGCCGGGCATCCCGGCAAGGCCACCTGCGCCTACGTCGCTGGCGGGCCCTACCAGGTCAAGGTCAAGGTCAAGGACGACCACGGGTACGAGGACACCAGCCGGACCCAGCTGGTGAACGTCAACTCGGGGCCGCCCTACTTCTCGCCCTCGCTCGGCGGGCTGACGCTCGGCCAGGACCCGGCCACGCCGTTGACCGCGGTCGCGGACCTGTCAGGCGTCGTGCTGGACGGTCGCGCCGATCCGGCCAAGGTCACCTACACCCTCACGTGGGGCGACGGGACCCAGAACACGTACACCAAGGCCACGTTGCCCGCGGGCGGCAAGGTGCGGCACACCTTCCCCGCCGCCGGAACCTACAGCTTGAAGCTGGACGTCAACGACGGCCTCAACCAGCCGCAGTCCCAGCAGACCATCACGGTCTACACCTACCTCACGCCCCCGCCGAAGGGCCCGACCATCGTGGAGCGCGTGTCCGGCGGCGACCGCTACGACACCGGTGTGCACGTCTCCCGGCAGCGCTGGGCCGACGCCGCCGACACCAAGAGCCCCGCGTACCAGCACCCGGACAGCGTCGTGCTGGCCACCGGGGGCGGGTTCGCGGACGCGCTGGCCGGTGTGCCGTTCTCGGTCTACAAGAACGGCGCGCTGCTGCTCACCGAGCCCAACCAGCTGACCGGTGAGGTGCGCGACGAGATCAAGCGCATCCTGCCCGCGGACGCCAAGCACACCGTGTACGTGCTCGGCGGGACGGCGGCGCTCAGCCCGAACGTCGTCAGCGCGCTGACCGGCATGGGCTACCACGTCCAGCGCATCGCGGGCTCCGACCGGTACTCCACCGCGCTGGAGATCGCGCACGCGATGGGCGACCCGGCGCACGCCGTCGTGGCGCGCGGAGACGACTTCGCCGACGCGCTGTCGGCCGGCCCGCTGGCCTCCGACCTGTTCGGGACCGGATCCGGTCCGGGCTACGTCCCGGCGGCGATCGTGCTCAGCGACAACAAGACGCTGAACTCGGCCACCAAGGCGTACCTGCACGGCCGGTTCACCGCGAACCACGGGCTGTCGGTGATCGCGGTGGGCGGCGGTGCGGCCTGGGCGCTGACCGCGGTGCCCGGGTTCGACGGCACCAGTGCCGATCGCAACAGCGGCCAGCTTTCCGGCGACGACCGCTACCAGACCGCGAGCCGGGTGGCCGACGTGTTCCTGCAAGTCGACCCGACGACGCTGGTCGGCGTCGCCACCGGCACGGCCTACCCCGACGCCCTCACCGGCGGCGCGTTCATGGCCTCGATCGGCGGCCCGCTGCTGCTCACCGACCCGAAGGCGCCGTCGGCGGCGATGACCGGCCAGCTGGCCCAGCGGGACGGCCGCACCAACGCCGTGTTCGTGTTCGGCGGCCCCGCCGCCGTCGCCCCGAACGTGTTCACCAGCATCGTGGCGACGGTGCACGGGGTCGCGAAGCAGTACTGAGCGCCGTCCCCGCACAGCTCGCGCGCGGTGCCGTGATCGATTGCGGCACCGCGCGCGGCGGTTTAGGTTACTGGGCGGTAGTGCCGACTCCGGTGCCGCCGGTGCCCGTCCTGGAGGCCGCCATGCCCGTGCTCCGTTCGCAGCTCGATCCCGCCTCCGACGTGGCGCGCGCCGATCGGGAGGCGGTGCTGGCCATGCTGCAGCGGATCGGCGAGTTGCAGCGCAAGGTGCTGGCCGGCGGTGGCGAGAAGTACGCCGAACGGCACCGGGCCCGCGGCAAGCTGCTCGCGCGCGAGCGCCTCGACCTGCTCCTGGACGAGGACGCGCCGTTCCTGGAGCTGGCCGCGCTGGCCGGCGCCCACGACCCGGCGGAGCACGTCGGCGGCGTCTCCGGCATCGGGACGGTCTCCGGGGTCGAGTGCATGATCGGCGCCAACGACCCGACCGTGAAGGGCGGCGCCGTCGGCCCGGCGGGCGTCGCCAAACAGCTGCGGATGCTGGAGATCGCCGAGCGGAACCGGCTGCCGCTGATCTCGCTCACCGAGTCGGCCGGCGCGGACCTGCCGCGGCAGGCGGACATCTTCGTCCCCGGCGGCGCCTCGTTCAAGGGCATCTCGCGGCTGTCCGCGGCCGGGATCCCGACGCTCTCCATCGTCTTCGGCTCGTCGACCGCGGGCGGCGCCTACGTGCCGGGCATGAGCGAGTACACGGTGATGGTGAAGAACCAGGCCGCCGTGTACCTCGGCGGGCCGCCGCTGGTGAAGATGGCGATCAACGAGGACACCGACGACGAGAGCCTCGGCGGCGCCGACATGCACGCCCGGGTCTCCGGGCTCGCCGACTACCTGGCGCGCGACGAGCGGGACGCGATCCGGATCGGACGGCAGATCATCGCCGACCTGCACTGGCGCAAGGCCGGTCCCGGTCCGACGCAGAGCCCTGACGAGCCGCTCTACGACCCGGAGGACCTGCTGGCGCTGGCCCCGATGGACCTGCGGCGGCCGGTGGAGGTGCGGGAGATCCTGGCGCGGGTGCTGGACGGCTCGCGGCTGTCGGAGTTCAAACCGCTTTACGGCACCACGCTGGTCTGCGGCTGGGGCTCGATCCACGGCTACCCGGTCGGGGTGCTGGCCAACAACGGCATCCTGTTCTCGGAGGAGGCCAACAAGGGCGCGCACTTCATCCAGCTGGCCAACGCGCGCGACGTGCCGCTGCTGTTCGTGCAGAACATCACCGGCTTCATGGTCGGCTCGCGCTACGAGCGCGGCGGCATCATCAAGGACGGCAGCAAGCTGATCAACGCGGTGTCCAACTCGACGGTCCCGCACGTCACGCTGATGGTCGGGGCGTCCTACGGCGCCGGCAACTACGGCATGTCGGGGCGGGCGTACGATCCGCGGTTCGTGTTCACCTGGCCGAACCACCGGATCGCCGTGATGGGCGGCCGGGAGCTGGCCGGGGTGATGTCGATCGTGCAGCGCCAGAAGGCGGAGAAGGCCGGGCAGCCGTACGACGAGGCGGCCGACGCCCAGACGCGGGAGTTCGTCGAGGCCATGGTGGACGCGCAGTCCGACGCCGTGTACGCCAGCGGGCGGCTGTGGGACGACGGCGTCATCGACCCGCGGCAGAGCCGCACGGTGCTCGGGCTCGCGCTGTCGGCGATCGACTCGGCGCCGGTGGC
Source organism: Catenulispora subtropica (assembly GCF_039531675.1). NCBI lineage: Bacteria > Bacillati > Actinomycetota > Actinomycetes > Catenulisporales > Catenulisporaceae > Catenulispora > Catenulispora subtropica. The sequence goes on along the minus strand of NZ_BAAAQM010000001.1, from coordinate 377,636 downwards.
CGGGACGCGGACGTTCGCGCCGTTCCGGATGTAGGGCCGAGCCCGGGAGGCGGGTCCCTGGAGGCGATCCCGACCACGGCTCCAGCCGGACCGGCCGCCCGCTGTGTCGTGACGGCGGTCACAGCTCCGCGACCGGCTGTCCGACCTGTGAGACAGTGACGCCATGTCGACGTCTACCCCGTCCTCCTCCACGTTCTCGACCGTCCTCGTGGCCAACCGGGGCGAGATCGCCCGCCGGGTCTTCCGGACCGCCAAGGCGATGGGGCTGCGCACCGTCGCCGTCCACTCCGACCCGGACGCCGACGCGCCGCATGTTCACGAGGCCGACGTGGCGGTGGCGCTCGGCGGCAGCACGAGTGCGGAGTCGTACCTGGACGTCGCCAAGATCCTGGAGGCGGCGCGCAAGACCGGCGCGGACGCGATCCACCCCGGCTACGGGTTCCTGTCGGAGAACGCCGGGTTCGCCGAGGCCTGCGCCGCGGCCGGGATCGCCTTCATCGGCCCGTCGCCGGAAGCGATCCGGAAGATGGGGATCAAGCACGAGGCCAAGGCCATCGCGAAGGCGGCCGGGGTGCCGACGCTGCCGGACGCGCTGCTGACCACCGACGAGCCGGAGGACTGGCGCAAGGCCGCGGAGACCGTCGGGTTCCCGCTGCTGGTGAAGGCGTCGGCCGGGGGCGGCGGCAAGGGCATGCGGCTGGTCGCCGGCATGGACGGGCTCGAGGACGCGGTCACCGGGGCCCGCCGCGAGGCCGCCGCGGCGTTCGGCGACGGCACCGTGTTCCTGGAGCGCTACCTGACCGCGTCGCGGCACGTCGAGATCCAGGTCTTCGGCGACACGGACGGCAACGCGATCCACTTCGGCGAGCGGGAATGCTCGGTGCAGCGACGGCACCAGAAGGTGGTCGAGGAGGCGCCGTCGTCCGCGGTGCGGCCCGAGACGCGGGCGCGCATGGGCGAGGTGGCGTGCGCGCTGGTCATGCAGCTCGGCTACGTCGGCGCCGGGACCGTGGAGTTCCTGTTCGACGACACCGACCAGTCCTTCTACTTCCTGGAGATGAACACCCGGCTCCAGGTCGAGCATCCGGTCACCGAGGAGATCTGGGGCGAGGACCTGGTCCGGCTGCAGTTCGAGGTCGCCCGGGGCGCGCTCCTGACCCCGCCGGACCCGATGAGCAGCCGGGGCCACGCGATCGAGGTCCGGCTGTACGCCGAGGACCCGGCCCGCAAGTACATCCCCTCGCCGGGGACGCTGGCCCTGTACGAGCACGCTGACGTGCCCGGGATCCGTTATGAGGACGGCGTCCGGTCCGGCAGCGTCGTCTCGCACTACTACGACCCGATGCTGGCCAAGGTGGTCGCCTGCGGCGTCACCCGGTCCGAGGCCGCCGCGCGGCTGGCCGCGGCCCTGGAAGGGATGCGGATCCACGGGCTGAAGACCAACCGGGACCAGCTCATCGCCGTCCTGCGGGACCCGGACTTCCTGGCCGGGGCCACTCGCACCGACTTCCTCGACCTGCACCCGGAGCTGGCCGCGCCGGCCGACCGGGTCGACGTGACCGCGCATCTCGCCGCGGCCATCGCGGTGTCGGTGCACCGGCGCCGTGCGTCCGGTGGGGCGACGGCGTTCGCGCCCGCCGGGTGGCGGCTGCTGCCGTACGACGGCGCCAACGCGGCGTGGACGCGGCAGGACGTGCGGCGGGCGCCGGAGACGCCGGTGACGTACCGGCTCGACGGCTCGACGTTGTACCTGATCCACGGCGGGGCCGAGTACGAGGTTTCCCTTAGCGACGTCGGGCCGGAGTCGGTGCGGGTGACGGTGGACGGCGTCGGCCTGCGGTGCCGGGTACGGGTCGCGGACGACACCGTGGTCTGGGTCGACGACAGCGACGGCGGCCACTCGGCGTGGAAGCCGACGCCGCGGTTCCCGGAGGACACGGACGTCACCGGCGGCGGCGACGGGGCCGCTGAAGTGCCCGGGACCGTCGTGGCGGTGGCCGTGGCAGCCGGCGAGCGGGTCCGGGCCGGGCAGGTGCTGGTCACCATGGAGGCCATGAAGATGGAGCACCAGGTGAAGGCCGGCCGCGACGGCGTGGTGCGGTCGGTGGACTGCGCGGTGGGGCAGTTCGTGGACGCGCACCAGATTTTGGTGAGTTTGGCCTGATCGGAGCGTGTGCGACTCGGTGGCCGCGCGGGTTATTAGTGCTGGCGCGCGCGGCCAACTGGGAACAGAATCGGTGCATGCCTGCCACGCAGAGTCCTGAAACCCGAGACCCGGTGGAGTTCCACTGGCTCGGCGACATAGTCCGCGTGAATCTTGACGAGAACGCGCGCGGCACGGTCCTCGCCTACGGCGGGGACGAGTGGTCCTGGACCGAGTTCGACTCGCGGATGCGCAAGTGCGTCACCGGCATCCGCAGCGACCGGCTGCAGCGCGGCCAGCGCGTCGCGGTCCTGGCCCGCAACCACCCGGTGCACATCGAGACCCTGTTCGCGGCCTCCAACATGGGCCTGGTCTGCACCTGGATCGACTGGCGCCTGGACCGCGCGCACGTGATCCGCGCGCTGAACGAGTCCGAGGCCCGCATCCTGTTCGTCGGCGACGAGTTCGTGGGCGAGGTCGAGGACTACGGCCTGGAGCTGGCGACGGTGATCAGCACCATCACGGTCGGCGGCCACGAGGACGAGTACGAAGAGTGGCTGGAGACGCATGAGACGCACGAGTCGCTGATGTCCTCCGCGCGTGAGGTCGCCGCCAGTACCGGACGGCTTGACGACCCGGTGCTGCGGTTGTACTCCTCGCTGGGGAAGAAGGGGCCGACTCGTGGTGAGTACACGCATCGTGCTCTTCTGGCTTCCGCGTCGCAGACGCTGCGTCGCAAGTCGCTGAGCCGGGGTGACATCGAGGCCATCGATGGGCCGATGACGCTCCACGAGTCCGCGGTGCGGGTGCTGGCGAACATGTCGGCGGGGGCGGGGACGGTTCTGGTGCGGGAGGGGTAGGGGTCGGGGTCGGGTGTGGTGGTCGGTCGACCGCCACCATCGCCCTCACCGCTTGGCCTCGGACCTTTCAGCCCGATCAGCCCTCTCGGACTTCACAGCCCTCTCAGCCCTCTCAGACTTCACGGACCTCTCCGCCCGCTCCGCCTTCCGCCGCGCGGTCCGCGTCTCCTTCGCATCAGCCAGTTCCTGCACTATCAGTCGCGGCTGACCCTCCAAGTTCGAGAGGCCGTTCCAAGCCAGGTTCACCAGATGGGCGGCGACCTCGGCCTTCGGAGGCTTCCGGACGTCCAGCCACCACTGTCCGGTCAGGGCGACCATGCCGACCAGCATCTGGGCGTACATCGGCGCGAGCTTGGGATCGTAGCCCCGTCGCTTGAAATGGACTCCCAGAAGGTCCTCGACCTGACTGGCGATGTCGGAGATCAGCGACGCGAAGTTGCCCGTGGAGGTGGTGACCGGGGAGTCGCGGACCAGGATGCGGAAGCCGTCGGTGCTGGACTCGATGTAGTCCAGCAGGGCGAAGGCCGCCTGTTCCAGCAGTTCGCGGGCGTGTTCGCCGGTGAGGCCGCTGGTCACCATGGAGAGCAGGCGGGCCATCTCGCGGTCGACGACGACCGCGTAGAGCCCAAGTCGGAGGCCAAGCGGTCTTAGGAAGACAAAAGGATCATCCAACTCCTTGGCTCACAGAACGACATGGCTACGATCCGACTTGGCGAACAGCGCCCGGCCGATCTCGATGAGCTGTTCGCGCCGTTCCTTGCCGCTCATCCGGGTGCGGGAGGCTGAGGACGGGCTTCGGGGAGTCACCACGGCATCCTCTCAGGTTTCTCGCGACATGTCGCGATTGGGGGCCGTGGTGGTGGTCCGGAGACGGGGCTGAGCGGGGCCGGGCGGCGCTCGGCGGGGCACCGCCCGGCTCGTCCGGTCGTCCGGTTCCGTCGGGGGGGCAGGGCTTCGTGCGGGGGTCAGGCCGACTTCATCGCGATCCGCTCCGGGGACGGCCAGCGCACGTCGCGGACCCAGCCCAGCTTCTCGAACACCCAGATGATCCGGGCCGAGGAGTCGATCTGGCCGCGCAGCACGCCGTGCCGGGCCGCCGTCGGGTCCGAGTGGTGCAGGTTGTGCCAGGACTCGCCCATCGACAGGACCGCCAGCCACCACACGTTGCCGGAGCGGTCCCGGGAGCGGAAGGGACGCGAGCCCACCGCGTGGCAGATCGAGTTGATCGACCAGGTGGTGTGGTGCAGCAGCGCCACCCGGACCAGGGAGCCCCAGAAGAACGCGGTCAGCGCGCCCTGCCAGCTCCAGGTCACCAGGCCGCCGACCGCGGCCGGCAGCAGCAGGGAGGCCAGCACCAGCCAGGGGAAGGCCCGGGACACGCGCACGATGGCCCGGTCCTTCAGCAGGTCCGGCGCGTACTGCTGCTGGTTGGTCTGCTCCACGTTGAACAGCCAGCCGATGTGGGCGTGCCACATGCCCTTGACCAGGGCCGGGATCGTCTCGCCGTAGCGCCACGGGGAGTGCGGGTCGCCGTCGCGGTCGCTGTACCGGTGGTGCTTGCGGTGGTCGGCGACCCAGCGGATCACCGGGCCCTGGACGGCCAGCGAGCCGGCGATCGCCAGCACCACCCGCAGGGCCTTCGCGGCGCGGAACGAGGAGTGGGTGAACAGCCGGTGGAAGCCGACGGTGATGCCGTGTCCGCTGATCGCGTACATGACCACGGCGATGATCAGATCGGTCCAGGTCAGGCCCCACCCCCAGAGCACCGGGACCGCCGCCACCAGGGCGATGAAGGGCACGCCGATGAAGAAGCCGAGCGCGACGCGTTCTCTCAGGGACTGCGAATCGCCCCCGAGCGTGCCCCGGACCGGGGCGGGAGCGGCTGTGACGGTGGATTCCGGGGGAAGGGACGTAGCTGTCATCGCGACCATGCCTTGAGGGGAGGAGCCCAGCCCGGGGCGGGGCGGATCGGTTGATCTGGTCGCAACTTACGCGTCCGTAGGTCGGCCGACAAGAACCGGGCGTCGTGTGGCGCCGGACATTCACCGGCGCGACGTCCGGTGGAGGGAAACAGCGGAGCGCGCGGGCCTCCGGATGTGGGAAACTGGCCACGACGATCCGCCATGGGGTAATTGGCAGCCCGGCAGACTTTGGATCTGCTTGTCCAGGTTCGAGTCCTGGTGGCGGAGCAGCTCTCCTCCTCCGCCCGGAGCACCCGCGGTGACGGGGGCGGCACGGCCCGTCGCTCGCAACCCCCCTCGGTGGTCGCTACCCTCCCTAGGGAGCCGATCACCACCGTCGAGGAGTCCTCCCCATGACCGAGCCGCAGGCTCCCACCGTCATCATCCTGGCCGCCGGCGAGGGCAAGCGGATGAAGTCCGCCAAGCCCAAGGTGCTCCACGAACTGTGCGGGCGCACCATGCTCGGGCACGTCGTCGCCGCCGCGCGCGAGCTGTCGCCGCGCCAGCTGGCGGTCGTGGTGGGCAAGGGCCGCGATCTGGTGGCCCCGCACGTGGAACGGATCGCTCCGGAGGCGCTGCTGACCGTGCAGGAGCCGCAGAACGGCACCGGGCAGGCCGCCCGGCTGGCGCTGGAGGCGCTGGCCGCCGCCGACCCGGCCGGCGACGGGCCGCACGGCACGGTGCTGGTGCTGCTCGGCGACGGCGCGATGGTCACCGGCGCCACCCTGCGGCACCTGATCGCCGAGCACGAGAGGGCCGGCAACGCGGTCACCGACCTGACCGCCGTGGTGCCGGACCCCACCGGGCTGGGCCGGATCCTGCGCGAGCCGGACGGCACCCCCGAGGGCCGGGTGATCGGCATCGTCGAGGAGAAGGACTGCACGCCCGCGCAGGCCACCATCCACGAGGTCAACTCCGGCATCTTCGCCTTCGACGCGAAGATCCTGCGCGACGCGCTGAGCCGCCTGACCACCGACAACGCCCAGGGCGAGGAGCTGCTCACCGACGTGATGGCGATCGCCGTCGGCGACGGGCTGCCGGTCGGCGCCGTGGTCGCCGCCGACCACCACGAGGTGCTGGCCGCCAACGACCGCGCGCAGCTGGCCGACCTGCGCCGGCTGATGAACCAGCGCATCACCCGCCGCTGGATGGTCGAGGGCGTCACCATCGTCGACCCGGCCACCACCTGGATCGACGTCCACGCCACCCTGGAACCGGACGTCACCCTCCGCCCCAACACCCAGCTGGAAGGCGCCACCCACATCGCCACCGGCGCCGACGTCGGCCCGAACTGCACGCTGAAGGACACCGTGGTCGGGGCCGGCGCGCGGGTCACCAACGCCACCACCGACGGCGCCGAGATCGGGCCGGAGGCCACCGTCGGCCCGTACACCTACCTGCGTCCGGGCACCAAGCTCGGCCGCGGGTCGAAGGCCGGCGGGTTCGTCGAGATGAAGAAGTCGACGATCGGCGACGGCACCAAGGTGCCGCACCTGGCCTACATCGGCGACGCCACGATCGGCGAGGGCTGCAACATCGGCGCCGGCGTGATCACCGCCAACTACGACGGGTACGACAAGTTCCCGACGCGCATCGGCGACCACGCCTTCGTCGGCACCAACACCACGCTCATCGCCCCGGCCGAGGTGGCCGACGGCGCCTACATCGCGGCCGGTTCGGCGATCAACCTGCCGGTCGGCCCCGGGGAGCTGGCCGTGGCCCGCGGGCGGCAGCGCAACATCGCCGGCTACGTGGCCCGCAAGCGCCCGGACTCGGTGGCCGCGCGGGCCGCGGCGCGGGCCCTGGAGACGGCCGAGGGTTCCGTGGATGAGACGAATCCCACAGGTCGCGAGACCGGCGGCGCGGGGGACGCGGTCTGAACGGCCCGTGACGTCTGAGAGTATGAGATAGCTACGGCCCCTCGTCTCCTAGGAGAACCCACCGTGACCGGCCTCAAGACCACCGGTGAGAAGAAGCTCATGCTCTTCACCGGCCGCGCCTACCCCGAGCTGGCCCAGGAAGTCGCCGACGAGCTGGGGGTCGAGATCGCTCCCACCAAGGCGCACGACTTCGCCAACGGCGAGATCTACACCCGCTTCGAGGAGTCGGTGCGGGGCAGCGACGCCTTCGTGATCCAGTGCCACGCCTCGCCGATCAACCACTCCATCATGGAGCAGCTGATCATGGTGGACGCTCTCAAGCGCGCCTCCGCCAAGCGCATCACCGTCATCACCCCGTTCTACGGCTACGCCCGGCAGGACAAGAAGCACAAGGGCCGCGAGCCGATCTCGGCCCGCCTGATGGCCGACTTCTTCGCCACCGCCGGCGCCGACCGGCTGATGGCGGTGGACCTGCACACCGACCAGATCCAGGGGTACTTCGACGGCCCGGTGGACCACCTGTTCGCACTGCCCGTGCTGGTGGACTACATCAAGGGCAAGTACGACACCTCGAAGCTGACCGTGGTGTCCCCGGACGCCGGCCGCGTGCGGACCGCCGACCGCTGGACCGACCGCCTCAACACGCCGCTGGCCATCGTGCACAAGCGCCGTGACCCGAACATCCCGAACACCGTCTCGGTGCACGAGATCGTCGGCGAGGTCCGGGGCCGGGTCTGCGTGCTGGTGGACGACATGGTCGACACCGCCGGCACCATCTGCGCGGCCGCCGAGGCGCTGTTCGAGAACGGCGCGGCCGAGGTCATCATCGCCGCCACCCACGCGGTGCTGTCCGACCCGGCGACCGACCGCCTGAAGAACTCCCGGATCAGCGAGGTGATCTTCACCAACACGCTGCCGATCCCGGAGGACAAGCGGTTCGACAAGATGACCGTGCTGTCCATCGCGCCGATGCTGGCCCGGGCCATCCGCGAGGTCTTCGAGGACGGTTCCGTCACGTCGATGTTCGACGACCACAAGCACTAGTCCTACGTTCAGTGCTCCGGGCCACGTGGTCCGGAGCACTGCTATGCGCAGGCTAAGCTGGACCTTTGTCCGGCGAGGGCGCGGGATGGTCATCCCGGCGCCGTTATCGACGAAACAAGGAGAACAACGCATGTCTGAGATCCGCATAAGCGCCGAGGAGCGCACCGAGTTCGGCAAGGGCTTCGCCCGCCGCGCCCGGGCCGCCGGCAAGGTGCCCGCCGTCGTCTACGGCCACGGCGAGTCGGTGCGGCACGTGACCCTCCCGGGCCACGACCTGATGATCGCGCTGCGGACCCCGAACGTCCTGCTGAACCTGGACTTCGGCGACGGCAAGTCCCAGCTGACCCTGCCCAAGCAGGTGCAGAAGGACCCGGTCAAGCGCACCCTGGAGCACGTCGACCTGCTGCTCGTCCGCCGCGGCGAGAAGGTCACCGTGGACGTCCCGGTCACCACGACCGGTGAGGTCGTCGTCGGCGCGGTCCTGGACCAGCCGCTGACCTCGGTGTCGGTGCTGGCCGAGGCCACCCACATCCCCGGCGGCATCGAGGTGGACGTGGACCGCAAGGAGGAGGGCTTCCAGCTCTTCGCCCGCGACCTCGAACTGCCCCAGGGCGTCGAGCTGGTGACCGACGGGGACCAGCTGGTCCTGCACGTCACCGTCACCCGCGCCGAGATCGCCGAGGAGGCGGCCGAGGGCGCCGAGGGCGAGGAGGCCGCCGAGGCCGAGGCCGGCGAGGAAGCCGCCGAGGAGTCGGCGGAGTAACCCCTCCCACCCGGTATCCTGGTCACCATGACCACCCCCGAGGCCCGCGATCAGCTCTGGCTGATCGCGGGCCTCGGCAATCCCGGCCCCGGCTACGCCGGCAACCGGCACAACGCCGGCTACATGGTCGTGGACCTGATGGCGTCCCGCCTCGGCGGGAAGTTCAAGTCCCACAAGGCGCGCGCCGACGTCGTGGAGGGCCGCCTGGGCATCGGCGGGCCGCGCGTGGTGCTGGCCAAGCCGAAGACGTTCATGAACCTCTCCGGCGGCCCGGTGAAGGCGCTGCGGGACTTCTACAAGATCGAGCCGGCGCGGATCATCGTCGTGCACGACGAACTCGACATCGACTACGGCGTGCTGCGCCTGAAGCTGGGCGGCGGCGACAACGGCCACAACGGCCTGCGCTCCATCACTTCGGCGCTGGGCACCAAGGACTACCACCGCGTGCGCTTCGGCGTGGGCCGCCCCCCGGGCCGTCAGGACCCCGCGGACTTCGTCCTGAAGGACTTCTCCTCGGTGGAGAAGAAGGACCTGGACTACCACGTGGACCGCGCCGCCGACGCGGTCGAGGACCTGGTCCGGCGCGGTCTGGTCGACGCACAGAACATCTACCACGCGGCCTGACGGCAGTCGTCGGCGCGACCGGGTCCACCGATCGGTTGATGCCGCGCCTCCACCGCATCGCGGCCCGGTCGAGCTCACCGGTCGATCCGCCACCAGGGGTCCGGCGGCGACAGTTGAGGCATGCCAGCGATCACAGTCAGCCACCTCAGGAAGACCTACGACGACACCATCGCGGTCGCCGACGTGTCCTTCGAAGTCGGCGCGGGCGAGATCTTCGGGATCCTCGGCCCCAACGGCGCCGGGAAGACCACCACGGTCGAGTGCATCAGCGGCCTGCGGACGCCGGACGGCGGCGAGGTCCGGGTACTCGGCCTGGATCCGCGCCACGACCGCGAGGAAGTGCGCCAGGTGCTCGGGGTGCAGCTTCAGGAGAGTCAGCTGCCGGGCAAGATCCAGGTGCGCGAAGCGTTGGAGCTCTACGCTTCCTTCTACCGTGATCCGGCCGACGTCGGCGAGCTGCTGGAGCAGTGGGGTCTGGCGGACAAGGCCAAAGCCCGCTTCGGCAGACTGTCGGGCGGTCAGAAGCAGCGGCTGGCCATCGCTCTGGCGATGGTCGGCAACCCGCGTGTGGTGGTCCTGGACGAGCTCACCACCGGTCTGGATCCGCATGCCCGGCGGACCGCGTGGGAACTGGTCGAGCAGGTTCGCGCCGCCGGCGTGACCGTGCTGCTGGTCACCCACTTCATGGAGGAGGCCGAGCGGCTGTGCGACCGGCTCGCGGTCATCGACCGCGGGCGGGTCGTCGCCCTCGACACTCCCGCCGGGTTGGCCGCCCGCGGCCCGGCCGCCGCTCAGCGGATGCGGTTCCGGCCCTCGCAGGCCGTCGACGTGGCCGAGCTCCGGGCCCTGCCCGGGGTCACGTCCGTCGAGCGCCACGGCGCCCACCTGGAGGTCGCCGGCGACGCGGACGTCATCGGCGCCGTCACCGCCTACCTGGCGCGCCGCCAGATCATCGCCGCCGAACTGCGCGTCGAGCAGAGCAGCCTGGATGACGCCTTCATCGCCCTCACCAGCCACGCCACCGCCGCTCAGGAGGCTTGAGATGACCACCCGGACTCTGTCCGCACAGCGCCCGCAGCTGCCGGGGCCCCGGCCGCGTCCCCGCCTGCTGCCCGAATTCCGCATGACCGGCAACGGTTTCCGTACCCTGGTCCGCACTCAGGCCCGCCTGTTGTGCCGGGAGCCCGCGGTGGTCCTGTCCGGCATCGTCCTCCCGCTGGCCCTGATCACCGCCTTCGGCGCGATCCCGTCCTTCTCCAAGCCGGCGGCCGCCCTCGGCGGCAAGACGACGCTGGACGTCTACGTCCCCACCTTCGCGATGCTGTCCTCGGTCCTCACGGCGCTGACCGCGCTCCCGGTGACCTTCGCAGACCTCCGAGAACGCGGCGTCCTCCGCCGGCTGGCGGTTTCCCCGGTCCCGGCCGCGGGGCTGCTCGCCGCGCAGGTCACCGTGATCGCCACCGCGGCCGCCTCCACCGCTGTGCTGGTGGTCCTGATCGGCACCGCCGGCTTCGGCGCCGCCCTCCCGGTGAACATCGGCCTGATGCTGGCCTCCTACGTCCTCGGAACGACGGCGCTGATCTCCCTCGGCCTGGTCATCGCGGCCCGGGCCCGCTCGGCCGGCATCGCCACCGGCTTCGGTGTCCCCACCATGATCGTCAACTTCTTCTTCGCCGGCGTCTACGTCCCCCTCCAGCAACTGCCGCACGTGCTGCGCACCGTCAGCGGCTTCGTGCCGTACGGTGCCATCGTGGACACCTGGTCCGGGTCCGGCGCCGCCTGGCGGCACCTGCTGGTCCTGGCCGCCTACACGGTCGTCGGCTCGCTGGCCGCGGCCCGGTTCTTCAAGTGGGAGTGATGGAGTCGGCGAAGATCCAGCGCGGGATCCCGTACGCGGGCCTGGGCGTGTCCCTCACCCTGGCGCTGGTGCTCGGCCCGAGGACCGCGGCGTACTACGCCGTGGTCCTGGGCGGCTCGGCGGCGGCGCTGCTGTGGCTGCACTGGGGCCCGCCGATCCGCGGCCTGGACGCCGAGCGGGTCGGCGCCGTCCGCGGCACCGTCTACTACGCCGGCCTGCTGGCGCTGATCGCCACTCTCATCCTGACCAACCCTCTGTTCGGGTTCTTCGGCTTCACCGGCTACCTGCACTCCGTAGTCCTCCCGGGCCGCGCCAAACTGGCCGGCATCGCGGGCACCGCGGCGGTCATGGCCACCACGCAGATGGGCGGTGTCCAGAACATCCACGGCCCGGGCGTCTACGTCTACGTCGGCCTGTTCGCCGTGAACCTCCTGATCGCCGGCAGCATGACCCTCTCCGGCGTGGCGGAGCAGGAGCACCGCCACCAACTGGCTGAGGCGAACGAACGCCTCCGCGAGATGCTGGAGGAGAACGCGGGCCTGCACGCCCAGCTGGTCGCCCAGGCCCGCGAGGCGGGCGTCCTGGACGAGCGGCAGCGTCTGGCCGGCGAGATCCACGACACCATCGCCCAGGGCCTGACCGGCATCGTCCGGCACCTGGAGGTGGCCGACCGCTTCGACGCCGACCCCGAGAAGCGACGGCGCGCGATCGGCGTCGCCCGCGATCTGGCCCGGGACTCTCTGGCCGAGGCACGCCGTTCGGTCCAGGCCCTGCGCCCGGGACCGCTGGCGACCGCGCAACTTCCGGAAGCCCTCACCGACCTGGCCGAGACCTGGTCCCGCGGTTCCGGCCTGGACGCCCGCGTGGAGATCAGCGGCGACGCCGTCACCCTGCCCCCGGCCATCGAGGTGGTGCTCTTCCGCGCCGCCCAGGAAGCCCTCGCCAACGCCGGCAAATACAGCCGGGCCAGCCGCGTCGGCGTCACGCTCTCCTACACCCCGGACATCGTCGTCCTCGACGTCGTGGACGACGGCGAGGGCTTCGACCCCGCCGCCCTCACCCCTTCCACCAACGGCACGGGCTACGGCCTCAGCGCCATGCGGACCCGCCTGACGCAGATCGGCGGCACCCTCACCATCGAGAGCGAGCCCGGCGACGGCACGGCCATCAGTGCCGCGGTTCCCCTCCCCGCCGCCACCGCGGGATGATGACGCGATGCACACCATCCGCCTCCTGATCGTCGACGACCACCCCATCGTCCGCGACGGACTCCGCGGCGTCTTCGACGGCGAGCCCGGCTTCGCCGTCGTGGGCGAGGCCTCCGACGGCCTCCAAGCCCTGCACCGCGCGGCGGAACTCACCCCCGACGTCGTCCTGATGGACCTCCGCATGCCCGCCCTCGGCGGTGTCGACGCCATCAAGCGCCTGCGCGCCGAGGTCCCGGACACCCGCGTGCTGGTCCTCACCACCTACGACACCGAGTCGGACGTCCTGCCCGCCATCGAGGCGGGCGCCACCGGCTATCTCCTGAAGGACGCACCCCGCGATGACCTGATCCGGGCGGTGCGGGCGGCGAACGAAGGGCAGGCGGTCCTGTCCCCGTCCGTGGCCCAGCGCCTCATGACCCGCCTCCAGGCCCCGGCGCCGCCACCGGCCACCGAGGCCCTCACCGACCGCGAACTCGAGGTCCTCACCCTCATCGCGGCCGGCACCACCAACCGCGAAGCCGCTCGCAAGCTCTTCATCAGCGAGGCCACGGTCAAGACCCACCTGCTGCACGTCTACGCGAAACTCGGCGTCCGAGACCGCGCGGCGGCGGTGGCCGAGGCCTACAAACGGGGTCTGCTCAGCTAGCCAGCAGCTTCTTCAGGCTGTCCGTGGCCCGGTGCCCCATGGGCAGCGACTCGAACAGGACGATGTCCGCTTCCATGTGGTCGGTGCGCAGGTGCTTGATCTCCTGGTACGCGTCCGACTCCCACCACGCCCGCACGGCGTCCAGGTCGGGGAACTCGATCAGGATGACGTCCCCGGGCCACGCGCCCTCGACGACGTCCTTCTCGCCCCCGTGGAAGACGAACCGCCCGCCGAACGGATCCATCGTGGCGTCGATCTTCTCCAGGTACTCCACGATGTCCGGGCAGAACTCGACGGACCGCACGTGGGCCAACGCGTAGGCGACCATCTCACCGACTCCTCAAGCTGTCGTATTCGCTGACGAGATCGATCATCGCAGGGCCGTGACACCTGGCGCGATGACCTCCGAGGTAATAGATTCCGTCGCCAGGGGGGAAGCCAGTTGCGCTTTACCTGGGAGTCTTGCATGACATCATTCGGAACGGTCCTCAACGGATTCATCGCGGCCGCCGTCGGCGGCCTGTGCGTAACGGGGCTGTTCAAGCGGACCAGGGAGCGCCGCGTGGCGCGTTCGGAGGTCCAGAGCCGCTAACCACCTCTCCCCGGTCGGCCTCCTCGGCGCCCCTCGCCCCACTCGCTCCCCCTCGACCGCACGACGAAGCCGCCGGATCGGATCCCCGACCGGCGGCTGCATCATTCGGCGCACCAGGTGCGCCGCGCCTCACCCCGTGTTCTTCAGCCCGGCCGCGATCCCGTTCACGGACAACAGCAACGCCCGCCCCAGATCCGGATCCACGGCCAGTCCCGTCCGCATCGCCTCGCGCTGGCGCTTCAGCAGCGACACCTGCAGGTACGAGATCGGGTCCAGGTACATGTCGCGCACTCGAAGGGTGCGCGCCAGCGTGGCGTTCCGTCCGAGCAGCTCCGATTCCCCGGTCACGCGCAGGACTTCGGCGACCGTCCGCTCGTACTCCTCGGTGATCGTCTCGAAGAAGTGGTGCAGTTCCGCCGGCACCAGCGTCTCGACGTAGTGCCTGGCGATCCGCAGGTCCGTCTTCGCCAGGGTCATCGAGACGTTGCCCAGGAAGTTGCGGAAGAAATGCCAGCGCTCGTACATGTCCTGCCAGTCGACGCCCGCGAACTCCGGGTTCTGCCGGACCGCCGCGAGCCCGGTCCCGACCCCGAACCAGCCCGGCACGATCTGGCGGGACTGCGTCCACCCGAAGACCCACGGGATCGCCCGCAGTCCGTCGATCCCCGCCGACGAGTCCGGGCGCCGTGACGGTCGCGAACCCAGGTGCAGGTCACCCAGGAGGTCGACCGGGGTCGAGGCGAAGAAGTAGGCGGGCAGATCGGGGTGCTCGACGAGCTGCCGGTAGCGGTCCTGCGCCGCGGAGGAGACTCCCTCCATCGTCGCCGACCACGTCGCCAGGTCCTCCGCCGACTGTCGCGGCGCCCGGTGCAGGACCGTCGCCTCCAAGGTCGCGGAGAGCGTGAGCTCCAGGTTCTCCCGCGCCAGCGCCGGGATCGCGTACTTGTCGGAGATGACCTCACCCTGTTCGGTCACCTTGATCTCGCCGTCGAGCGTGCCCCAGGGCTGCGCCAGGATCGCGTCGTGCGAAGGACCGCCGCCCCGGCCCACGGTCCCGCCGCGGCCGTGGAACAGGCGGATGCGGACGCCGTGCCGCAGGGCGGTGTCCCGCAGCTCGCGCTGGGCACGGTGGATCTCCCACTGCGAGGTGGCGATCCCGCCCATCTTGTTGGAGTCGCTGTAGCCGAGCATGACCTCCTGCACGCCGCCCCGCGCCGCGACGATCGCCGCGTACGACGGATCCGACAGCAGGTCGTCGAGGATCTGGCCGGCCACCTTCAACTCGTCCGGCGTCTCCAGCAGCGGCACGAACCCGATCGCCGCCGTCCGCGCGTGCAGGTCGACCAGACCCGCCTCGCGCGCCAGCACGACGGCCGCGAACAGGTCGTCCACGCCCCGCGTCATCGAGACGATGTAGGACTCGATGACGTCCGGCCCGTACTTCTCGAACGCGGACCGGATCGCCGTGAACACCCCGAACGTCTTCACCCCGGCCGCGTCCAGCAGCGTCTCCGCCGGGACCTGGCCCAACGGCGACAGCGGCCGCGACGACGCGAGCTCCTTCGCCAGCAGCCGCGTCCGGTAGTCCCGCGGGAGGTCCGCGTAGCGCCACGGCTGGTCCCCCAGCCGGTCGAAGAGCTGCGCCAGCACGTGGTGGTGCGCGTCGGAGTGCTCACGCACATCCAGCACCGCGTGGTGCAACCCGAAGGCCGCGACCTTGCGGATCGCGGTCTCCAGCTCCCCGCACGCGATCAGCTCGCCGCGGTCCGCCAGCAGCGAGTCGCGCATCAGCGTCAGGTCGCGCAGCAGTTCCGCCGTCCCGAGGTAGTCCCGCCGCGGATCGTGCGGCCGCCCCTCGGCGATCCGCTCCCGGGTGTTGATCAGCTTCTGCCGGATCGTCGTCGCCTTCAACCGGTACGGCTCCTCGGCGTTCAACCGCCGGTACCGCTTCGGGATCTCGCTCAGCGCCTCCAGGTCGGCGTCCAGCGATGCCCGCAGCTCCGCCGTCGGCGCGGCGATGCGCTCACTCGTCGACAGCAGCTCGCGCAAGGTGTCCATGGTCGCCAGCGCCGAGCGGATCGCGTGCTCGTGCTGCAGATCCAGCACGTCCAGCGTCATCTGCGGCGTGACGTTCGGGTTCCCGTCCCGGTCGCCGCCGATCCACGACCCGAAGCTCAGCGGGCGCGCGGTCAGCGGCAGCTCGATCCCCAGCCGCCGCAGCTCGAAGGCCAGCTCCTCCAGCACCTCCGGCGCGGCGTGCGCGGCCAGCTCGTCGAGGTAGTAGACGGCGTTGCGCGCCTCGTCCACCGGTTCCGGGCGGGTGATCCGCAGCTCGTCGGTCTGCCACAGCTGCTCGACGGTCTCGGCCAGCCGCCGCTCGGTGGCCGCCGTCTGCGGCGCCTCCAACAGCTCGGCCACCTTCCGCAGCTTCGCCAGCACCGTGCGGCGGGCCGCCTCCGTCGGGTGCGCCGTGAACACCGGCCGCACCGACAGGTGCCGCACCGCGTCGGCCGCGGAGCCCGCCAGCCCGGCCGCCTGGATCCGGTCGACCGCCTGGCCCAGCCACGAGCCCTCGGCCGCGCGCGTCGCCGCCAGCTCCCGGCCGCGGTGCACCTGCTCGGCGGTGTTCGCCAGGTTGAAGTACGCGGTGAAGGCCCGCACCAGCTTGATCGCCTGCTCCGGGTCCACCGCCGCGAGCAGTTCCGACACGTCCGCGCCCTGCTTGCCCAGCGCCCGGATGGCCTCGACCTGCTCCAGCAGCTCGGGGCCGTGCTGGCGTACCAGCGTCTGGCCCAGCAGATCCCCCAACCGGCGGATCGCGGCGCGCAGCTCGGTGTCGTCGCCGTCGCGCGGGGGAGTCCCGGGAACCCGGTCCGCCGACGAAGGAGTTGAAGGAGTAGCAGTCACGGAACCACCGTCCTCTCCAGCGGCGTCCTCAGACTTGGGCGACGGAAGGGCGGACACGGCGGCCTCCTGGTGGCTGGCTGGATCGTCCCGATTCCTGCCCACTCTAAGCTGGGCCGGAACGCCGACCGATCTGTTGTCCGGCCAGTGGACTCTTCCACCGATCCGGGATCGGCCATAAGGTGAACCGATAACGCCAGGACCAGAAACGGGGGGCCGCACGTGGCCGCTACCGAACCCGACGCGGCTGTGGGCCCGGAGCCGGGCGTCCCGGACTCCCGAGACGCCGTCCCGAGCTTCGACCCCGCCGTCTCGCCTTTCGGGACAGCCGACGCAGCGCGCAACGGCGCTCCGTTCCATGACGCTCCCTACGACGGGGGCTCGTACAACGGGGCTTCCTATAACGAGGGCTCGTACAACGGGGGCTCGTACAACGACGCCGCGGCCCCGGTCCGCGAACTCCCCGAGCCCGCCGACCCCACTCCCACCCGGGGCGGCGGCCGTGCGAAGAAGGCCAAGCGCCGCCGCGTCCCCGCCTGGCTGGAGATCCTCGGCTACGTCGTCGTCTCGCTGACCCTGACGTCCCTGATCAAGACGTTCCTGGTCCAGATGTACTACATCCCCTCGCCCTCGATGGAACCCACCACCTACAAGGGCGACCGGGTCTTCGTGGACAAGGTCTCCACCTGGGTCGGCGGCGCCCCGACCCGCGGCCAGGTCATCGTCTTCCACGACCCGCACAACTGGATGCTCAGCTCCGCCGGCGCCCAGGGCGGCCCGCTGAACATCCCGGACATGCTCGCCGCCGTCGGCATCCTCCCGGACCAGCACGACGACCTGCTCATCAAGCGCATCATCGGCGTCGAGGGCGACACCATCGAGTGCAAGAGCGCCGACGGCCCGGTCTACCGCAACGGCGTGGCGCTGGACGAGTCCTCGTACATCATGAACGGCAAGGCCGGGCGGCCCTGCGCCAACGGCACCTACACGGTCACGGTCCCCAAGGGGAACCTGTGGGTCCTCGGTGACAACCGCGAGCACTCCGGTGACTCGTCGTGGAACTACATCAAGAAGGGCGGCGACGCCGGGTTCGTGCCGACCGGCAACGTCGTGGGGCACGTCGTCGGCGTCGTGTCCTGGCTGCGCGACGACCATCCCGCGGGTTCGTAGGGCCTTCGTCCAAGATTCGTTTCGTCGTAGCCGAGCGTTCCGAACGCTGCGCGGACACTGTGTCGGGCCATGTCATTGGCCACTGCACCACGGGGGCCACCCCAGGCCGACACAGGAGTCCGCTGTCATGACAGCCGTCAACCGCCGCCGTTTCCTCCAGATCACCGGAGGAACCGCCGCCGCCACCTCGCTGCCCATGCTCACCGCGAGCATCGCCCGAGCCGCCGCGGTGCAGCCGAACCGCCGCACCGGCACCATCCAGGACATCGAGCACGTGGTGATCCTCATGCAGGAGAACCGCAGCTTCGACCACTACTTCGGCACGCTCAAGGGCGTGCGCGGCTTCGGCGACCCGCGTCCGGCGAAACTGCCCGGCGGCAAGACCGTGTGGCACCAGACCGACGGCGCGGGCCACGAGTTCCTGCCGTGGCACCCGGACGGCGTGCCGGACCTCGGCCTGAAGTTCCTGGACGGCCTGGACCACAGCTGGAACGGCGGACACGCGGCCTGGAACCACGGGAACTACGACAAGTGGATCCCGGCCAAGGGCCCCGGCACGATGGCGCACTTCAAGCGGGACGACATCCCGTTCCACTTCGCGCTGGCCGACGCGTTCACCATCTGCGACGCGTACCACTGCTCGCTGATGACCTCGACCGACCCGAACCGCTACTACCTGTGGACCGGCTTCACCGGCAACGACGGCAAGGCCGGCGGTCCGGTGCTGAACAACGCCGAGGCCGGCTACGACTGGACCACCTACCCCGAGCGCCTGCAGGCCGCCGGGGTGTCCTGGAAGATCTACCAGGACATCGGCACGGGCCTGGACGCCGACGGCTCCTGGGGCTGGACCGACGACGCCTTCATCGGCAACTACGGCGACACCTCGGTGCTGTACTTCCACCAGTACCAGAACGCCAAGCCCGGCGACCCGCTGTACGACAACGCGCGCACCGGCACCAACGCCGCGGCCGGCCAGGGCTACTTCGAGGTGCTGGCCCAGGACGTGAAGAACGGCACGCTGCCGCAGGTCTCGTGGATCACCGCGCCGGAGGCCTTCAGCGAGCACCCGAACTGGCCGGTGAACTACGGGGCCTGGTACATCGCGCAGGTGCTGGACGTGCTCACCTCCGACCCGGAGCTGTGGGCCAAGACCGCGCTGTTCATCACCTACGACGAGAACGACGGCTTCTTCGACCACGTGGTCCCGCCGTTCGCACCCGGCGGCCCGGTCGGCGGCGCCTCCACCGCGGACGCCTCCACCGAGTACTTCCCCGGCGGCAACGGCTTCTCGGCCGGTTCCTACGGCCTCGGGCAGCGGGTGCCGATGTTCGTGGTGTCGCCGTGGAGCAAGGGCGGCTGGGTGAACTCCCAGACCTTCGACCACACCTCGGTGATCCAGTTCCTGGAGCAGCGCTTCGGGGTGCACGAGCCCAACATCTCGCCGTGGCGCCGCGCCGTGTGCGGCGACCTGACGAGCGCCTTCGACTTCGGCAAGCGGGAGACCGCGGTCCCGGCGCTGCCCTCGACCGGCGCCTACGTCCCGCCGGACCACGCCCGGCACGACAGCTACCCGGTGACCCTGCCGGCCAGCGCGGTCATGCCGAAGCAGGAGCCGGGCCGGCGCCCCGCCCGCGCGCTGCCGTACGACCTGGCGGCGGACGGCCGTCTCGCGGGCGGGGCGCTGACGGTCGCGTTCGCCAGCCACGGCCGGGCCGGCGCCAACTTCGTGGTCACCTCGGCCACCGACGCCACCGGCCCCTGGAGCTACACCGTGGGCGCCGGCCAGAGCCTCAGCGGCACCTGGAAGGTGGCCGGCGCCTACGAGTACGACGTCCGCGGCGCGAACGGCTTCCTGCGGGAGTTCAAGGGCGGCTCGGCGGCCGCGGGCCCGGAGGCCGTCGCCGTGCACGTCGGCGAGAGCCACGCGCTGAAGCTGACGCTCACCAACGCCGGCGACGCCGCCGTGACGCTGACCGTCACCGACGCGTACCGCGAAGACCGCCCGTCCACCCACCGTCTGCGCCCGGGCCAGCACGTCACGCACGTCGTGCACGCGCAGGCCTCCGGCGGCTGGTACGACGTGACCGTCACCTCCGACCGCGACGCGGCGTTCGTGCGCCGCTTCGCCGGGCACATCGAGGACGGCCGCCCGAGCGTCAGCGACCCGGCGATCATCACCGACTGACCCGGCTCCGCGAAGACGCGGCCGGCGGACCGTGGGGACGGTCCGCCGGCCGCGTGGCGTTCACGGGCGCTAACGGATTCCTTATTGATCGGGCGCCTACCCCGCTGCCGCGACGATCGAAGCATGAAGTCGCGAATCGCCTCGGCCCTGGCCGTCCTGGCCTGCGTCGCCGCCCTGAGCGCGTGCTCGGGCAAGAGCTCGTCCGGCACCGGCGGGACGTCGCCGGCCGGGGCGGGCGTCTCATCGTCCTCAGCCGGCAAGGCCGGCGCGGCTGCCCCCGCCGGCGCCGCCACGGGGACCTCCGGCTCGCGGGCCACCCCGGGCACCGACGCGCACAGCGTCCCGGGCGACCCCGACGGCGACCTGTCGTCGCTGGATCAGCAGCTGTCCGACATCGACGGCGCGTTGGGCTCGGCCGAACCGACGCACACCGCCGACGACAACGGCTGAGCGCCGAAGGCGGCACCCGGGCGGGGCCCGTATCCGGACCCGGGCTCGCGGCCCGAAGCGAAATCCGAAGCCGAATCCGCAACCGTATCCGTCAGGAGACCGATCATGTCCATCCGCACCCGTCTCAGCGCCGCCGCCCTCGGGGCCGTCTTCGCCGTCGGCGCCGCCGCACTGCCGGCGCACGCCGCCACCGGGACCGACGCCGCCGCGCTGACCAAGGCCAAGGCCGCCGTCACCGACGGCATCACCGACCGCCTGACCACGCTGACCGACCTGCAGGGCCGCCTGGCGGGCTACAAGGACATCCCGGACGCCGCCCGCGGCACCCTCACCTCGCTGCTGTCCTCCGACATCAGCGGCCTGACCGCGCTGAAGACCAAGGTGGCCGGGGAGACCACGGTGGCCGCGGTCCGCGCCGACGGCAAGTCGATGGTCGACGACTACCGCGTCTACATCCTGGTCGCACCGAAGGTGCACCTCACGCACGCGCTGTCCGCGGAGGGCGACGCGATCGTGAAGCTGACCAAGGTCCACGACGAACTGGCCGACCGCCTGGCGAAGGACCCGCAGGCCGACACCCAGGCGAACAAGGACCTGCTGGCCGACATCACCGTGCAGCTCAAGGCCGCCGGCTCGGCCGTGGACGGCAAGGACCAGGCGCTGCTCGGCCTGAAGCCCGGTCCGGACGGCAAGGCGCTGTCCGACGCGGTCAAGGCGATCAGCGGCTCGGCGAAGACCGCGCGCGACGACCTGCGTAAGGCGGTCGCCGACGCCAAGAAGGTCCGGGACGCGCTCAAGGACACGAAGAGCGGCGGCCAGGGCTGATCCGGACCGTCGGCGCGCCGGGTCGGGACGCCCGGCACGCCGACGGTGGTCGGTTCGCGGGCCGGCAGCCTTGTCCGAGGGCTGACGTGGCTGACCGGATCGAGCCGACCGAGCCGACCGAGCCGACCGAGCCGACCGAGCTGACTGGGCTGACTGGGCTGGCCGAGCTGACTGGGCTGGCCGAGCTGACCGAGCTGACCGGGCCGACTGAGCCGACTGAGCTGCCCGGCCCGACTGCCCGGCCCGACTGCCCGGCCCGACCGGGCCGATCGAGCGTCGACCGAAGCACCGACCGCCCTCGGGGCGCTGACCGAAGCGCTGACCGAAGCGCCGACCGAAGCGCCGACCGAAGCGCTGACCGAAGCGCCGACCGAAGCGCCGACCGGAGGTGGTTCTGGGGGCCGATTCCGATCCGGCCGGCTCCGGCGGGCGTCCGTCCGCGGTGATCGCGCGGGCGGGCGTCCGGGGAGAGAGATATCTGAAGAGGTGCAGGCGAAAGGCCCCGCAGGTCGAGTTCCGCGGGGCCTTTCGTGTCTGGCTGTTCCGTGGTCCGGCTGTCACTCCGAAGAGTTATGCCGGACTACGTGCCGGGCCTCAGCCGAGGTCCAGGCCGCCCTTGCCCAGGATGCCGGTCGAGCCGATCAGGCCGCCCGCGCCCGCACCCGCGCCGGCGTTCTGCGAGCCCGCGCCGTCGGCGGTGTTGTGCGAGCTGGTGCTGTCGCCCGCGCCCACGCTGCCGTGGCTGTTGTTGCCGGCCTGCGACGAGCCCTGGTTCGAGGTGCAGGAGTAGTCGTAGGTGTTGGTGGTGACGTTGCCGTTGGCCAGAACGTTCAGGTTCGGGTTCTGCAGCAGGTGGTTCAGGTTCACGCCGAACGGCACGAGGCCGATCAGACCCTCGACGTTCAGGTCGTTCAGCGGCTGGTCCACCAGGCAGCCCAGGTTCGGGGCCACGTTGACGTTGTTCAGCGCGTTCACCGGGATGACGCCGCCCTGGCCGACGCCGTTGTCGCCGACCTCGTGGTGCTCGGCGCCGCCGTTCCAGGCGGTGTCGGCCGCGGCGGAGGCCATGCCGGCGCCGCCCATGACACCCGCGCTCGCCAGGACGGCGACAACGGTGGCGTGCTTCAGAAATGCCATGTTGATCGTTCTTTCTTGTCGATGTGGATCGGTGTTTTCCGACAGGCGCGGATGCCTATGGTCGGTCACCCTGTCGCCCTTGAACCATACTGCAATTCGCAGAGAGTCGTATAACTGACAACGACGCCATGCGGATAAAGACACTGACGGGTGATTGATCAGACGATATTCTTTGTGTCATCCACCGTCTGAACGCGGCGTTCGAGCTGGTCAAACACTATGTCGAACGCTGTGCCGACAGCTCTTCGTCGCGGATTTCGACGATGCCGGGCGTCACCGACGGACTATATCCCATCTTCCACGGCGCACCGGCGAACCCGTCATCCCGGCGACCGTTTCCAATTGTGGTGACCAACCAGTCCTGCTATCAGTGGAACTGTTTTCCCGCCGCGGTGCGGACGTCCGATCGCCCGGTCAGTAGGTGACCTGGACGCCCGCGACCGAGAAGCCGCGCAGCGCCGAGACCGGCCCCTTCGCGTCCGGGGTGCCGCACGGTGCTCCCGGACCGGAGCCCGGCAGCCCGTCCAGCGCGATCGGTGCCAGGCACAGACCGTCCAGGACGTGCGTCCCGCCGTCGGCGCGCACGGGCTTGCGGTCGCAGGCCCGTGCGGCCGTCGGAAGGATCGCCGACGTCACCGGTCCGGACCAGCTCAGGGGGCTGATGCACCAGTTGTCGGCGACGTCCAGGTCGTCGTCGATGCCGAAGATCCCCGGCGGCGGGGCGGTCGGGGGGACGCCCGCCGCCGCCCGGACGGCCGGCGGCACCCGGGCGGCGTGCGGGGCCGTGGCGGCCGCGGCGGTGCCGGCCGAGGCCAGACCTCCGCCGAGGGTCGCCGCGGTCGTCGCCGCCACCGTCAGGATCGCGCGGGAAGGCATCTTCCACTCCCTTGACGTCGGATGACGAGAACCGGCCCCGGACGCCGGATCCGTCATCGGGTCATCGCTGGTTAGAGCAGGCCGCCGAGGGCGTCGCCGAGGATCGGCAGGCCACCCGCCACGGGCGCGGCGGCTTCGGGCTTGGCCATGGGCGCGACGGCCTCAGGCTTCGCCATGGGCGCGACGGCTTCGGGCTTCGCCATGGGCGCGACGGTCTCGGGCTTCGCCATGGGCGCGGCGGCTTCGGGCTTCGCCATGGGCGCGGCGGTCTCGGGCTTGGCCATCGCCTGGAGGTCTTCACCGGGCGGGCAGTGCGTCACCGGCGGGGGCGGAGGCGGGCAGGGGCGGTGCGGCGGCGGGGGCATGTGCGGCTTGCAGGCGTCGTCACAGTCCGGCTTGCCGACCGGCTCGTGGCCGCCCATCGCGGGGTGGCTGTCGTTGCAGCTCATCGCCGGCGCGGACCAGTGGTCGACCAGAGCGGAGAACGCGCCGACGCACCAGTTGTCGTCCAGGTCGGTGTCGTGCAGGCCGACGTGGATCGAGCCGTGGTTGGTGATGCAGGCCGCGTCGACCTTCACCGCGCTCGCCGGGGCGGCGCACCAGTTGTGCGAGCTGCTGGCCTGCGCGGACCCGCCGGCCGCGACCACCGCGGCACCGGAGGACAAGGCCAAAGCGGCGAAGGACAGGATCTTTCGCATCGCCGACTCCTCTCATCGTGTTCGGAAGGGGGGAACGGCCCTTCAACGCGATGAGAGATCAGCAGGTCACGCAGGACACGGCATTCGGGTGGCGTGGACCCGGACAGAACAAAAAGCCCCGGTGCGGCTGATATCAGAGGACTGACGAACCGCACGGTCCGGCCGTGCCCGGCGGTCCCGCCGGGCGCCCCGGCCTACTGCCCCGGGGCCTTCAGCGCGGCCGGCAGCGCCGCCCCCAGGTGCTCCACGTCGGTGACCGCCTTGGCGTGCCCGGAGTCCACCGCCGAGCGGGCGATGTCGACGATCTGCTGGGGCAGCGCGACCAGGTGGCGGGCGAAGTCGTCGAAGTCGTTGCCGACCTTCTTCAGCAGCTCCGCGCACACGCTGACGGCGTCGCGGCTCTCGGAGTCGCGCGGGTCGTCGTCGTCGAACAGCCAGACCGAGCCGGGGTCGGTGCCGCGGATCTTCAGCGCCAGCATGCCGCCCTGCACGTAGCCGATGCCGAGGAACTCCTCGGTGAACCGGTCGTACAGCGCCTGGTTCGCGTACACCAGGTCCTGGTGCGGGTCCTCGCGGCGCAGGCCGAACAGCCACTGGTCGGCGATGAAGCCGCCGGCCAGGTTCACCGCCGGGCTGATCGGCCGGCCGCCGTCGGTGCCGGCCAGGAACCGCCGGTAGGACGGCGGCAGCGGGAAGCCCAGGTGCTGCTCCAGCTGCTTCATCGCCTCCTCCGGCACCGAGCCGCTGCGCTCGAAGGCCACCGGCTCCAGCATGCCCTCGGTGAACAGGCCGGAGCGGTTGCGGTCGGCCTTCAGCGTGGCCATGCCGCCGTGGTGCCGGAAGGCGCCGTGCAGCTCGACCGGCACGCAGTGCAGCATCCGCGACTCGGCGGCGTGCGCCCAGGTCCAGCCCTGCGGGGTGGCGGTGCTCGGCCGGCCCTCCCACAGCGGGTCGCCGGTGCCGGCCGCCAGCAGGTTGGCGGCGATGGTGTCGGTGACCCGGATCTCGTCCACGGACAGGCCGGAGGGCGGGTCGGCGATCTGCACGGTGTGC
Source organism: Catenulispora subtropica (assembly GCF_039531675.1). Taxonomy (NCBI): domain Bacteria; kingdom Bacillati; phylum Actinomycetota; class Actinomycetes; order Catenulisporales; family Catenulisporaceae; genus Catenulispora; species Catenulispora subtropica. The sequence continues at coordinate 352,756 of NZ_BAAAQM010000001.1, read as the reverse complement.
CGTGCGTAGACCGCGAACTCCGGGTATCCGTGCATGGTCAGGTAGATGCCGTGCGGGAACTTGCGGTCGAGTTCGGGGTCGCTGAACTCGATGATCCGTCCGGCGAACTGGCCGTTCGGTATGCCGTGCCGCTGTGCGGATGCCTGTGCCATGTGAGGTCTCGCTCCGGCCTTCATTTCTGTAGGGTCCGGGTAGAAAGGTACCGGCTCCGTCGGGCCTGCGGGTATGGAGCCTGCGCACGTCGATCGCCCTGGGCGAGGTTCGTCCCGGAAAATCCCGAAATGCCGGCGAGCGCCGGGGCGTACCCTGGAGACATCCCGGTGCCGGTTCTCGGCCCGGGCTGTTCGTCGTGCGCGAAGGGTGGCTTCTGTGAGCCTGTCCGGACTTCTTGACGTCGTATCCCGGGACCGGGGGGTCGCCGCGCTGCTGGAAGCCGGCGCGACCGCCGGCCGCACCTCCTTCGATCTGGCCGCGCCCCGCTCGGTGCGGCCGTTCGCGCTGGCCGCGCTGGCCCGGGCCCGGGCCGCGGCCGGCCGGCCGGTGCTGGCCGTCACCGCGACCGGCCGTGAGGCCGAGGACCTGGCCGCGGCGCTGCGGAGCCTGCTGGATCCGGACACGGTCGTGGACTTCCCGGCCTGGGAGACGCTGCCGCACGAGCGCCTCTCGCCGCGCAGCGACACCGTCGGCCGCCGGCTGGCGGTGCTGCGCCGCCTGGTGCACCCGGACGCCGCCACCGAGGGCGCCGGCCCGGTCCAGGTGGTGGTGGCGCCGATCCGCTCGGTGCTCCAGCCGCAGGTGAAGGGGCTGGCCGAGCTGGTGCCGGTGGCGGCCCGGACCGGTGACGAGATCGACCTGGACGATCTGGTGAACCGGCTCGCGGCGGCCGCCTACACCCGCACCGACCTGGTGGAGAAACGGGGCGAGTTCGCCGTGCGCGGCGGCATCGTCGACGTCTTCCCGCCCACCGAGGAACACCCGCTGCGGCTGGAGTTCTGGGGCGACTCGATCGAGGAGATCCGGTACTTCAAGGTCGCCGACCAGCGCTCGCTGGAGGTGGCCGAGCACGGCCTGTGGGCCCCGCCGTGCCGCGAGCTGCTGCTCACCGACGAGGTCCGCAAGCGGGCCGCGGCGCTGATGGAGGACCACCCGGAGCTGGCCGACATCCTCGGCAAGGTGTCCGAGGGCGTCGGCGTGGAGGGCATGGAGTCGCTGGCCCCGGCGCTGGTCGACGAGATGGAGCTGCTGATCGACCTGCTGCCGGCCGGCTCGCCGGTGGTGCTGTGCGACCCCGAGCGGATCCGGACCCGGGCCGCCGACCTGGTCGCCACCTCCGCCGAGTTCCTGGACGCCTCCTGGGCCGCCACGGCCGGCGGCGGCCGGACGCCGATCGACCTCGGCGCGGCCTCGCTGCAGGACCTGGCCGCGGTCCGGGAGCACGCCATCACGCTGAACCTGCCCTGGTGGTCGCTGACGCCGTTCGCGCCGGACCTGGAGCTGCTGCCCGGGGAGGACCAGACCGAGGTCAGCCCGATCCGGGACACCGAACAGTACGGCGGCGACACCGGCCGGGCGCTGGCCGACATCAGGGCCCGTATCTCAGAGGGCTGGCGGGTGGTGCTGGTCACCGAGGGGCACGGTTCGGCCGAGCGCCTGGTGGAGGTGCTCAGGGGCGCCGACATCGGCGCCCGGTACGTCCCGGAGCTCACCGGCCCCCCGGACCCGGCGCTGGCCACCGTCGCCACCGCCACCGTCGAGCACGGCTTCACCGCCCCCGAGCTCAAGCTCGAGGTCCTCACCGAGCAGGACATCTCCGGGCAGCGCGTCGGCACCAAGGACATGTCGCGCATGCCCTCGCGGCGCCGCAACGTCATCGACCCGCTGCAGCTCAAGGCCGGCGACCCGGTCGTGCACGAGCAGCACGGCGTGGGCCGCTACGTGGAGATGGCGCAGCGCACCGTGGCCGGCGCCACCCGCGAGTACCTGGTCATCGAGTACGCCGCGGCCAAGCGCGGCCAGCCCGGCGACCGGCTGTTCGTGCCCACCGACCAGCTGGACCAGGTGACCAAGTACGTCGGCGGCGAGGCGCCCTCGCTGCACCGTCTGGGCGGCGCGGACTGGCAGAAGGCGAAGTCGCGGGCCCGCAAGGCGGTCAAGCAGATCGCCGGGGACCTGGTCCGGCTGTACAGCGCGCGGATGGCCGCGCCCGGGCACGCCTTCGCGCCGGACACGCCCTGGCAGCGGGAGCTGGAGGACGCCTTCCCGTACGTGGAGACGCCGGACCAGCTGGCGTGCATCGACGAGGTGAAGGGCGACATGGAGAAGCCGGTCCCGATGGACCGGCTGATCTGCGGCGACGTCGGCTACGGCAAGACCGAGATCGCGGTCCGCGCGGCCTTCAAGGCGGTGCAGGACGGCAAGCAGGTGGCGGTGCTGGTGCCGACCACGCTGCTGGTGCAGCAGCACTTCTCCACCTTCGCCGAGCGCTACTCGCAGTTCCCGATCACCCTCAAGGGCCTGTCCCGGTTCCAGACCGACAAGGAGGCCGAGGAAGTGCTGCGGGGCGTTGCCGAAGGCTCGGTCGACGTGGTCATCGGCACCCACCGGCTGCTGGCCAACTCGGTGAAGTTCAAGCGCCTGGGCCTGGTGATCGTCGACGAGGAGCAGCGCTTCGGCGTCGAGCACAAGGAGCAGCTGAAGCAGACCCGGGCCAACGTGGACGTGCTGACCATGTCCGCGACCCCCATCCCGCGGACGCTGGAGATGGCCGTCACCGGCATCCGCGAGATGTCGACGATCCAGACGCCGCCGGAGGAGCGGCATCCGGTGCTCACGTTCGTCGGGCCGTACGAGGAGAAGCAGATCGCCGCCGCGATCCGCCGCGAGCTGCTGCGCGAAGGCCAGGCGTTCTACATCCACAACCGGGTGGAGTCGATCGACCGCGCGGCCTCGCGGCTGCGCGCGCTGGTGCCCGAGGCGCGGATCGCCACCGCGCACGGGCAGATGAACGAGCACGTGCTGGAGAAGCTGATCGTCGACTTCTGGAACAAGGAGTTCGACGTGCTGGTGTGCACCACGATCGTGGAGTCCGGCATCGACATCTCCAACGCCAACACCCTGATCGTCGAGCGCGCCGACAACTTCGGCCTGTCGCAGCTGCACCAGCTGCGCGGCCGCGTCGGCCGGGGGCGCGAGCGGGCGTACGCGTACTTCACGTACCCGCCGGAGAAGCCGCTGACCGAGACCGCGCACGAGCGGCTCGCGACCATCGCCCAGCACACCGACCTGGGCGCCGGCATGTACGTGGCGATGAAGGACCTGGAGATCCGCGGCGCCGGCAACCTGCTCGGCGGCGAGCAGTCCGGCCACATCGAGGGCGTCGGCTTCGACCTGTACATCCGCATGGTCGGCGAGGCGGTCGAGCAGTACCGCGCGCAGGCCGAGGGACGCGAGGTCGAGGAACCGGTGGAGATCCGCGTGGACCTGCCGGTTGACGCGCACCTGCCGCACGACTACATCCCCGGCGAGCGGCTGCGGCTGGAGGCGTACAAGCGGATCGCGGGCGCCGCGACGCACGAGGCGCTGGCCGAGGTCCGGCAGGAGTTCGTGGACCGCTACGGGCGCTTTCCACAGCCTGTGGAGAACCTGCTCGCGGTGGCGGCGTTCCGGATCGACGCCCGCGCGGCCGGGCTGGCCGAGATCGCGGTGCAGGGCAACTTCGTGAAGTTCGGGCCGGTGAGGCTGCGCGAGTCGCAGGAGATGCGGCTCCTGCGGCTGTACCCGAAGACCCTGGTGAAGGCCGCGACCGAGACGATGCTGGTGCCGAAGCCGATGACCGCGCGGGTCGGGGGACAGCCGTTGCGGGACCAGGAGCTGCTGGGGTGGGCGCGGGACCTGATCGACGCCGTGCTCAAGATGTAGGTCCCGGGGATCAGGGCTTCGCGGCGGCGGTCCGCTCAGGGCTTCGCGGCGGCGGTCCGCCTGGCGCGGAACGCCGCCGCCTTCACCCGGCTCTGGCAGGGTGCCGAGCAGAACTGACGGACCGAGTTCTTCGACATGTCGACGTAGACGCGGTCGCAGTGCGGCGCCCGGCACACGCCGAGGCGCCCGGCCAGTTCGCTGCCGACCGCGAGGGCCAGCGCGGTGGCGCAGCCGGCGGTCCATCCGATCGCGTAGGAGTCGTCGGAGCCGTGGAAGTGCACCGCCCACGGCTCGCCGGGCACCCGGTCGAGCTGCGGCCGGGCCCCGGTCTCCCGCAGCAGCCGGTTCACGGCCTCGGCGGCGTCGTCGACGCGGCCGTCCTCCATCGCCTCGAACACGCCGCGCATCACCCCGGCGGCGTGGGCGAGGAGCTCCGCGTCCTGGTCCGGCAGGAACTCGGGCAGTCTCCGCGCGGTCTCGGGCACGGCACGGCGCGCCCCGGCGGGCAGGTCGGTGCCGTGCGGCGCCGTGTACGGCCTGCCGCGCCGCTCACCGTCGGTGAGCTCGTTGACGAAGGACACCGCCGCGTCCAGCAGCAGCTCCACGTGACTATCGAACAGCACTTGACTGGTCACTTCCGTCGCGCCTACCGTGATGTGACCAACCATAGTCGATTCATCGGTCACGCGAGGGGGGTGTGATGGCGGGACGGCTGCCGACCGCGGTGCGGGTGCTGATCCTGGCGCGCGCGGTCAACCAGCTCGGCGGGTTCTCGCTGGCGTTCCTGACGGTGCTGCTGGCCGACGACTTCGGGGCGGGCCTGACGCTCGCGGGCGTGGTCTCGGCGGCGTTCGGCCTGGCGACGATCCCGAGCCGGCTCCTCGGCGGGCGCCTGGCCGACGGCTGGGGCCGGCGGCGCACGATCGTGGCCGGCCTGCTCGGCTGCGCGGCGGCGCAGCTCGGTCTCGCGGCCGCCCCGGACCTCCTCACCGCGACGCTCTGCGCGATCCTGCTCGGCCTGGCCTTCGAGCTCTTCGAACCGCCGAGCCAGTCCCTCATCGCCGACGCGGTCCCGGCCCGCGACCGCGCCTCCGCGTTCGGGCTGCTCACCACCGCGATCGCCGTCGGCAGTCTCGGCGCCGGCCTGATCGCCGACGTCGTCGGACGCTGGAGTCTGCGCTGGCTGTTCGTCGCCGACGCCGCGACCGGGATCGCGTGCGCGATGATCGTCCTGATCGCCTTGGCGCCCGACGCGCCCGACGCGCCCGACGCGCCCGACGCGCCCGACGCGCCCGACGCGCCCGGCCGGCGAGGGGCCGAGCGGCCGCCGGTGCCGGCCTCGGCTCCCTGGCGCGACCGGGCCCTCCTCGCCGTCACCGCGTCCGGAACCGTCTTCGCCCTGATCTCGATGCTGGTCCTGGTCGCTTTGCCGATCTCCCTGGGCGAGGTCGGCCTCAGGCCCTCCGACGCGGGGCTGATCATGGCCGTTTCCACCGCGACCCTCGTCCTGGTCCGTCCGCTCCTGCGGACCGCTCTGTTGAGCGATCTCTCGCACCCGGCCACTTTCATCCTCGGCTACACGCTGATGGGCGCCGGGCTTCTCGGCTACGCGTTCGCGCACACGCTTCCCACCCTCGGCGCGCCGACCGCTCTGTACAGCGTCGGCAATCTCCTCGTGATGGGCCGGTCCTTCGCGCTCGTCAGCGAGCTGGCCCCGCCCGCGGCCTCCGCGCGCTACCTCGCGGTCTACGGACTCAGCTGGGGCGTCGCCACCTTGCTGGCCCCGCTCGCCGCCACCTGGCTGATCGGCGTGTCGGGCGTGGCGTCGCTGTGGGCTGTGACGGCCGGTCTGTGCGGGGTCATGGTCGTGGTGCAGCCCGGATTGGCGCGCCGTGTCGGCGGGGGTGGGGATGATCTTGGTGTGATCCACTCCACAAACGCTGTGGCGGAACGCTACGATGCGGTGTCGATCTGAGTCGATCTGATCTGCCGCCAGGAAGGTTCAGCACCGTGATCCAGGCCCGCTCCGTCCGTCTCGCCGCCGTCGTCGTCCTCGGTGGGGCCGTCGCGCTCGCCACCACCGCGTGCGGCGGTCCGATGCAGGCCGGGGCCGCGGCCGTGGTCGAGGGCCAGCGGACCACCGACCGCCAGGTGCAGAGCCAGGTGGAGGGATTCGTGTCGCTGCTCGTGGACAACCATGCGGCGCAGGAGTCCGTGTTCACCACCAGCGCGCGTTCCGTTGTGGCCAAGTCCCAGGTCAGCCATCTGGTGGACGAGGCGGTGTGGCAGCGGGCCGCCGACGACCTCGGCCTGACCGTCGGCCCGGACGCCGACGCCCAGAAGCGCGCCGCTTTGGTGACGGCGGCGCGCCAGGAGCTGCCTTCGAGGTTCCCGAACTTCCACGGCAGCGACAACGAGGCGGTGGCGCTGTACGACGCCCTGTCCCAGAACTCTTACATCGTGGCCCCGAGCGGCGTGCCGGCCTACGTCCACTACAAGGCGCTGTACGACTCGGTCATCGCCGGCCAGGCCGCCAAGCTCCACGTGCCGTCGGACCTGACCGTGCCGAGCACCGGCCCGCAGCTCCGGCAGGCGCTGGTCGAGACGCTGACCAAGGCGGCGAAGGAGATCGACGTCAAGGTCTCGCCGCGCTACGGCTCGTACGACAGCGGCTCCGGCCAGGTGGTCGCCGCCGCGACCTCGTGGATCCGCCCCACCAAGGAGCAGCTCGCCGACGCGATGGCGCAGATGCAGCAGGCGCAGTGAGCAGCCTGATTCTCAGGAGGCCGCGTACCGTTCCGCGATCGCACGGAACACCTTCTTCGGCTCCCAGTTCAGCTCCGGCGCGTCCGGCCCGGTCATCTTGACCGTGCCGTACGCCGCCAGGTCCAGGTCCTTGCGCGGGTCCCCGGCGTCGTGCCGGGCCTGATACGTCGCGAACGTGAACCAGAAGGCGCTGTCGAACCCGGTCTCCTCGAACACGTCGAAGAGCTCCGTGAAGTATCGGGCCTGCTCGTCCTCGTCGCGCAGGTAGTCGCCGGCGACGACCGGCGGCTCCTCGGAGTGGTCGAGGATCGCCCAGCCCATCCCGCCGCGGTCACCCGCGCCGACGTACGTGGTGCACCCGTACTCGGTGGCCACGACCGGCTTGCCGTGCTTGAAGAACTCCTTGACGTGCTCGCGGTACGAGTCCCGGTTGCCCGCGTCGCGGTAGGCGTCCACGGCGACGAAGTCGAACGGCGTCCAGTCGATGTACTCCCACGGCCCGGCGGCGTAGGTGACCTTGCCGTGGAAGTGCTCGCGCACCACCGCGGCGGCCTCGGCCAGGTACGCGTTCAGCCTTCCCAGGATGACCGGGAACTGGCTCCACAGCGCGGGCCCGCCGGTGCTGAGCGTATTGATGCGGGCGTAGGAGTCGTCGCCGTCGAAGTAGCCGGGGCAGAACAGCGAGGTCTCGCAACCGGCCACGAACACCACCTCGGTACCGGCGGCGCGGATCGCCTCGGCGCGCCGGGCGCAGTCGGCGAGGTACTCCAGCAGGTCCCCGCGAGTCATCTCGCAGGGGAACGGCGCGAACCACACCTCCAGGCCGGCCTCGGCCGCCGCCCGGGCCGCCGCCTCCAGCCGATCCGGTACCGCGCCGGAGATCCGGACCGCGGTGCAGTGCAGGTCGTCCGCGATGATCCGCAGCTCCTTGCGCGCGGTCTCGGGAAGGAAGTCGGGGCGGGAGTCGGTGCCCCCGGGGAAGAAGCCGGTGTCGTAGTTGACGCCCTTGCCGCGCATGGTGTGCCCTCCGTGGAGTCCGGGATGTCAGACGCGATATATCGTATCAGTGGTCTGCGGTCTCGGCGGCGATCAGCTTCTCCAGCGGCTCGACCGCCGCGCCGCCCAGGACGCACGCCCCGCCGATCGCCGCCATCAGCAGGACGGTGCCCAGCCAGGCCATCGTCGACGGCGCCAGCGTGAACGCCCCGATCAAGCGGGCCACGCACTCGGTGAGCAGCGCGGCGCCCCAGATCAGGCTGTAAAGGTTCTCCTTCGCCCGGAACGCCGGGTCGTCCTTCAGGGCCTCCCACGCGGCCACCCGCTCCGCCTTCCCCTTGGTGATGAACGGCTTCAGCCCCGCGGTCATCATCGGCTTGCCGGACCGCACGGACCACAGGATCCCGAGCGCGATCAGGCTGCTGACCGCCGAGTCCTTGGCGATCATCAACCGGGCGTCGCCCGAGACGAAGGTGAGTCCGATCGCCGCCAGGTTCACCGTCAGCATCAGGGTCGCCAGGGCGTTGGCCTCCCGCTTGGCCAGGAAGCCGACGACGGTGCGGACGGCCGGCACCACGCTCGTGACCGCCAGCGCCGTGACCGTGGCGACGCCGAACCCGGCGTGCAGCAGGTAGTAGCCGCCGAGCGGGACCGCCACGTCGATGGCCAGCGGGGCCAGCGTCTGCTTCAACGGGTGTGCGGTGTCGGCGGTGGCGGTGGCGGTGGCGGTGGCGGTGGCCGTGGCTGCGCCGGCGGTGGCGTGGGTGGCGGTGACTTCCGTGGTGGTGGTCATGGCGGATCCTCCCCGAAGACGTCCTGCTTAGGTCGGACCTAACTTTAGGTTGGACCAACTTGATAGGTCAAGCCTAAGATTGATGCATGGAGACGACCAGGACGACCGAGAGCACGACCGGCCTCCGGGAGCGCAAGAAGCGGCAGACCCGCGAGGAGATCTCAGCCGTGGCCACAGCGCTGTTCGCCGAACGCGGTTTCGAGCAGGTGACCATCGCCGACGTGGCCGCGGCCGCCGGCGTCGCCAAGATGACGGTCACCAACCACTTCCCGCTCAAGGAGGACCTGGTCTTCGACCGTGCCGAGCACATCGTCCGCGGCCTGGCCGACGCCGTCGCCGAACGGCCCCGGGGCGAACCCGTGCTCGCGGCCGCGCGCCGCTACTTCGCCGCGTCGCTGGCGGCCGGCGACCCCACCCTCGGCCACCTCGGCGCCTCCTTCGCCCGCATGGTCGAGGCCAGCCCGGCCCTGGTCGCCCGCGAGCGGCAGATCCAGGACCAGCGCATCGAGGCGCTCGCCGAAGTGCTCGTCGCCCAGGCCCGGCCCGACGAGGAACTGGCCGCCCGGGTGATCGCGGCCCAGATCGGCGGCACCTACCGGGTCCTGTACTTCACGGCCCGCCGCATGCTGCTGAACGGCATGCCGGCGCCGGAACTCGCCGACGCCCTCGGCCGCGCCGCGCACCGCGCCTTCGACCTGCTGACCGCGGACCTCAGCGGCTTCGATCCCCGCCCCCGCCTACGATCTACCTCATGACGGAAGCCCCGGACCCGGAAACCGCCGGCCGCATCGTGTTCCTCGCCACCTCCCCGCGCGTCGCGCTCGGCCTGTTGTCGTGGCCGGCGTGGGAGGCGCTGCGAGCGGCCGACGTCGTCTTCGCCGGCGACTCCGGCCACCCGCAGCTGCCCTACGTGGAGCAGGCCACCGGAGCCGTCGTGGCGCTGCCGGACCACAGCCCGGCGATGGCCGCCGAGCGCCTGCTGGAGGCCGTCACGCCGGCGCGCACCGTCGTCTGGCTCACCGAGGACGAGGAGTACGACGGCGAACTCGCCGTGGCCCTCGGCAACCGCCTGGTGGGGGCCCGGCCGGCGGCCCTGCCCGAGATCGAGGTCCTGCCCGGCTCCTACGACCTGCCCGGCGCCCGGCTGCTGGACCTGGTGGACGTCATGAACCGGCTGCGCTCCCCGGGCGGCTGCCCCTGGGACGCCGAGCAGACCCACGCCTCGCTCGTGAAGTACCTCCTCGAAGAGGCCTACGAGACCGTCGAGACGATCGAGGACGGCGACCCCATGACGCCCGGCCCCGGCCGCGACGCGCTGCGTGAGGAGCTCGGCGACGTCCTGCTCCAAGTGATGTTCCACTCCCGCATCGCCGAGGAGCACGACGAGGACCCGTTCTCGATCGACGACGTCGCGGACGGCATCGTCGCCAAGCTGATCCGCCGCCACCCGCACGTGTTCGGGGACGTCGAGGCGCCCACCGCCGAGCACGTCGCCGCGAACTGGGAAGTCATCAAGGCCGAGGAGAAGAAGCGCGGCTCGGTGACCGAGGGCGTGCCGATGACACAGCCGGCGCTGGCGCTCGCCGCGAAACTCGCGGCCAAAGCGCGCAAAGCGGATCTCGCGGTGCCGGCCGGCCCCGTCCCGGATCTCCCGGACACCGCCGATGAACTGGGCGAACGCCTGCTGTCGCTGGCCGTCGCCGCCTCCGCCGCGGGATGGGATCCGGAGGAAGCTTTGCGGACGGCCGCACGAAGGTACCGTAACCGGATCATTACGGCCGAGGAGGAGCTAGCCAGGGGGTAGGGGTGCCGGGTTACTCTGAGCGTGGTAGGCGAAGCGGACCGGCCGACTTCTCCTCATGACTTGTTCCTGACCGGGAGAAGAGAATCCACTATGTTTGGCGAACTCCAGCCGTGGCACCTGATCGTGCTGCTCGTCGTCCTGTTCCTGCTGTTCGGCGCGAAGCGGATGCCTGACATGGCGCGCTCCGTCGGCCAGTCGCTGCGCATCTTCAAGTCCGAGATGCGGCAGGGCCAGAAGGAGACCGAGGAGGTCGTCCAGCAGGCCCGTGAGGCCGCGACCGTGACCCCCGCCGTGGAGAACACCACGACCGCCCCGGTCGCCGACGCGGCCCAGAAGCAGCAGCACACCAGCTGAGCTTCCCCGATCCGTTCGAGCGAGGCGGCCCCTTCGGGGACCGCCTCGCTTCGTCTCACTGACCGGGCAGCGTGTTCTGGAACGCCCCGTCGGCGGCGGCGTTCAGCCAGTCCTTCTGGCTGTCGTCGTTACGCAGGTCGGCGTAGACCGCGGTGGTGATCAGCAGGTAGCGGTGGAAGTTGCCGAACTTGCCCTCGCGCGTGACGTTGCCGGCCTTGGCCAGCTTGGTGCACGCGTCCGCGCCCGGCTGCCCGGCCGGCGGGCACCACTGGTTGTAGTCGCCGGTGTGCGCCGCGCTCAGCTTCTGGTAGACCTTCTGCGCCGTCGCCGCGTCCGGGTAGGGGATGATCATCGCGCTGACGATGATCCGGTTGTCCGGGTCGGTCCAGGACGCCGCCATGAACTCGGTGCACTTGGCCGACTTCACGATCGGCTCCACCACCGCGTCCCCGACCTTGTCGCACGGCTTGGGCCCGGCGGCCTTCAGCGTGTAGACGACCTTCTTACTGTCGGTGAAGGTGGTGGACACCATCCCGGCCTGGGTGAAGGGCGTCTTGTCGGTGGAGTCCTTGTCCAGGTTCGCCCCGCCCGGCGCGGCGGCCGAGGACGGCGGCGCGGCCGGCGTGGCGGAGCTGGACGCCGAACTGGACGCCGAGCTGGTGTAGCTGTTGTCCGGGAACGAACTCGCGGTCTGCTCCGGAGTGGCCGCCGACGTCGTCGCCGCGGTGGTGCCGGAGTTCTTCGCCTTGTCGTCCTTCTTGTCGTCGCTGCCGTTCGTCATGAAGTAGATCGCCGCGGCGACGCCCACGATGGCTACCGTGCCCAGGACGATGAACAGGATGTTGCGGCGGCTGCCCTTGGCCGGCGGCGGTCCCGCGGGCATCTGCTGCCCCGGCATCTGCGGGGGAGTGAACTGCGGCGGCGCCGGCGGCTGGCCTCCGAATCCGGGGTACTGGGCCACGCCGCTGTTGGAGGGCGGCGGCATCTGCGGCGAGTACTGCTGCGGCGGCTGCTGAGGATAAGGCGGCTGCTGCGGCGGCTGCTGAGGATAAGGCGGCTGCTGCGGCGGTTGCTGCTGGGGCGGGACCTGGGGCCCCCACCCGGGCTGTATATGGGTCTCCCAGGGCGGCTGCTCCGACGCAGCCGACGGCATGGAAGGACCCTGGTTCCGACCCCCACCTTGCTGCGGCGCTTGCTGCGGCGGCTGCGGCTGTTGTTGGGGGGGCTGGGGTGGTGTCCCCCACCCGGGCTGTATATGGGTCTCCCAAGGTGGCTGCTCCGACATAGCCGACAGCATAGGGAGTGCAGATGACTTAAGTGGAGGCCCTGTGCCGAATCCACTAATGAACACCTCGGCTATGGTCGAAACCATGGCCGATACCCCTGACATCGCCTTCGAGCGGCTCGCCGCCACCATCCTGGACGGCTTCTGGTTCCACTACCCGGACTGGGCCAGCACCCTCGGTCTCCACGAGCACGACGCGCGGCTCTCCGACCGTTCCGCCGAAGGCCTGGCCGCGGAGTCAGCGTGGCTGGCCGAGCGTGCGGCGGAGCTCGCCGAGGTCGACATCGCGCAGCTGTCCGTGCAGAACCGCGTGGACGCCGCGATCCTGGCCACCAGGCTGCGCATGATGCGGTTCTTCCTCGACGACCTGCACGAGTACGAGTGGAACCCCGCGGAGGCCAACCCGGGTGTCGCCCTCTACACGCTGCTGGCCCGCGACTACGCTCCGGTGGCCACTCGCCTCACCGCCTTCGCCGGGCGTCTGCGGCAAGTCCCCGCCGCGCTTACGGCGAATCGCGTATTGCTCGCGGGCAAACAGCTGTCGCGGATCCACCTGGAGCTCGCCATCGGCCAGTTCGAGGGCACGGTCGACCTGCTCGGCGGCGAACTCGAAGCGGCGCTGGAGGAGGCCGAGGAGGTGCGCCCGGCCATCGACGCGGTCCGTCCGGCCGCGCTGGAGGCGCTGCGCGACCACATCGCGTGGCTCAAGGAGCGCCTGGCCGCCGGCGACGCGGGGGAGGAGGATTTCCGCGACCCGCGCATCGGCGCCGAGCTGTTCGCCCGCAAGCTGTCGCTGCACCTGGACGCCGAGGCCGACGCCGCCGCGATCCTGGCCCGCGCCGAGGCTGATCTGGAGCGGGTGACCGAGGAGATCACGCAGGCCGCGGCCGACTACGAGGGTGTCGCGGTGCCCGAGGACGCCGCCGAGCGCTCCGCGCTGGTCCGCAGGGTCCTGAACCGCCTGGCCGAGGCCGTCCCGGACGACGACACCGTCCTGGAGTACGCGCGCTCGGCCGTCCTCGAGCAGATCGCCTTCGTCCGCGGCCACGACTTGATGACCGTGTACGACGACCCGTACGAGGTCGTCGCGATGCCGGAGGTCCACCGCGGGGTGGCGGTCGCGTACTGCGACCCGCCGGGGCCGCTGGAGCCGGCCGAGGCCGGGGTGCAGACCATCCTGGCGATCTCCCCGACCCCGGAGGACTGGACCCAGGAGCGCGTCGACTCCTTCTTCCGCGAGTACAACCTGCACATGGTCCACAATCTGATGGTCCACGAGGCGATGCCTGGCCACCTGCTCCAGCTGCAGCACTCCCAGCGCTTCGAGTCGCCGACGCCGATCCGCGCCGCCCTGTGGTCCGGCTCCTTCGTGGAGGGCTGGGCGGTCTACGCCGAGGAGTTGATGGCCCGCCACGGCTACCCCGGCGCCGGCGACCCCGCCGGCGTCCGCCTGCAGCAGCTGAAGATGCAGCTCCGCATGATCATCAACACCATCCTGGACGGCCGCGTCCACGGCCACGGCATGACCGAGGACGAGGCCATGGCCCTGATGATGGACCGCGGCTTCCAGGAGGAGGGCGAGGCGGCCGGCAAGTGGCGCCGCGCGCTGCTCAGCAGTGCGCAGCTGTCCACGTACTACGTCGGCTACACCGAGGTCTCGGACCTGGTGCGCGATCTGCGGGCGGCGCACCCCGACTGGACGGAGCGGCAGCTGCACGACGCCGTCCTGGGCCATGGCTCCCCGGCGGTGCGGTACCTCAGGGAACTGTTGGCCCTGTAGGGGACTGAGGACTGCGAACCGCGGCCAGCCGCCTACACGTTCAGGTAGCGGAGGACCGCCATCACCCGGCGGTGGTCCTCCGCCGCCGGCGTGAGGTCGAGCTTGGTGAAGATGCTCGACGTGTGTTTCTCCACCGCCTTCTCGGTGACGAACAGCGACGCCGCGATCGCCGAGTTGGAGCGCCCCTCCGCCATCAGCGAGAGGACCTCCCGCTCGCGAGGCGTCAGCGTCTCCAGCGGGTCGTTCTTCTTGCGCCGCCCCAGTAGCTGCGCCACGACCTCCGGGTCCAGCGCGGTCCCCCCGGCGGCCACCCGCTTGAGCGCGTCGACGAACTCCTCGACCTCCGCGACCCGCTCCTTGAGCAGATAGCCGAGACCGTTGGCGCTGCTGGAGAAGAGCTCCTGCGCGTACGCGGCCTCCACCGCCTGGCTGAAGACCAGGATGGCCATGTCCGGGTACTCGGCCCGGACCTCCACCGCGGCCCGCAGGCCTTCGTCCGTGAACGTCGGGGGCATCCGCACGTCGGCGACGATCACGTCCGGCCGGTACGCCGAGGCGGCCTCCACCATCCCCTTGCCGTCGTCGACCTTCGCCACGACGTCGAACCCGGAGTCGGCCAGCAGCCGCGCCAGCCCCTCACGCAGCAGGACCGCGTCTTCGGCGATCAGGACACGGATGGGATCTCGCACGGAATCTCCATGATGATCTGGGTCGGCCCACCGACCGGGCTGCTCACCGACAGGATGCCATCCAGCGGGGCGATCCGGTCGCCGAGCCCGGCCAGCCCCCCGCCGGCGTTCGCCTCGGCCCCGCCGACGCCGTTGTCACCCACGATCATGCGCAGGGATCCGGCCCGGTACCCCAGGTCGATCCACGCCCGCGAAGCCTGCGAGTGCTTGGCCATGTTCGCCAGCGCCTCCGACGCCACGAAGTAGGCGGCCGACTCCACCTCGGGCGACGGACGCCCGGGAAGGCCGCCGTCCACCTCCACCGGGATCGGCGACCGTCCGGCCAGCGCCGACAGCGCGGCGTCCAGCCCCCGGTCGGTGAGCACCGCGGGATGGATGCCCCGCGCCAGATCGCGCAGCTCGGTCAGCGCCAGCTTCACGCCCTCGTGCGCCTCGGCGACCAGCCGGGCGGCCGCCTCGGAGTCGGCCTCGTTCCCCGACTTCAGCTTCGATTTGGCCATGCCGAGATCCATGGCCAGGGCGACCAACCGCTGCTGCGCGCCGTCGTGCAGGTCCCGCTCGATCCGCCGCCGCTCCGCCTCGGCGGCGCTGACGGCCTGGCGCCGCGTGGTGCGCAGGTCCTCCTCCCGCCGGTCCAGCTCCGGTCGCGTGAGCCCGAGGAGCCCGCGCCCGATCCCGGTCTGCGCGCGCGTCGCCAGCTCCAGGAGCACCGGACCCACGAACCACGCGAACAGGAACCCGATCCCCGCGTAGGCGAGTACCGCGGGCAACGTGCTGACGTAGAACTCGCTGCCGTTCATGTGCGTCACCGGGATGCGGTGATGCGGCAGGTAGCGGTACCAGAACGGCACGGAGACGGAGCCCAGCACCATGGCCCAGGTGACGACGACGATGACGAACCAGGCCAGTCCCAGCGCGGCGGCGAGCAGCAGGTGCACCAGATCCCGCCACGTGGCGGGATCGGTGACGTAGGCGAGCAGCCGGGGACCCAGCTTCCCCTTCGGCCGTGCGGTCCGGTAGGGCGTGGGGACCTGCTCCCCCGTCAGGTCCAGGATCCGCCGCCGGGCCCGCTGACTGAACGCCCGCAGCAGCACCATCGCCAGCAGCAGCACCGGCAGGCCGGCCACCACCAGCAGCAGGGCCGACCCGACCGACACGGTGATGATCATCGCCAACAGCAGGGGAAAGGCCTGCAGGAAGGACGCCAGCAGATACCCCTGCTGCCGCAGCGCCCGCCCGGTGAACGGCCCTCGGAGCAGGACTCCCGGCCCGACCTCCGGCGCCCCGCTCCGCGCTGTGCGGCCCGCGCCCGCCCTGCTCCCCATAGTCGTGATCATAGGTCCAGGATGAGCGAAGCCTGCCGGGATTCCGATGGGGGTGGCCCTACCGTTCGGGGGGTGGGTGGCCCCGCGGGGCGCTGAGACACTCCAAGATCTCTTCCCTGCGCCGAGATATCCTCATCCCGACACTAAAATCCCCTGAAGGAGAGATGCGACGTGGCGTCCATCGAAGCCATCAACGCCCGGGAGATCCTGGACTCGCGCGGCAACCCCACCGTCGAGGTCGAGGTCCTCCTCGAAGACGGCAGCTTCGCCCGCGCGGCGGTCCCCTCCGGCGCCTCCACCGGCGCCTTCGAGGCCGTCGAGCTCCGCGACGGCGACACCGCGCGCTACGGCGGCAAGGGCGTGGAGAACGCCGTGCAGGGTGTGCTCGACGAGATCTACCCGGCGGTCGTCGGGGAGGACGCCTCCGACCAGCGGCTGATCGACCAGGCGATGATCGACCTGGACGCCACGCCGAACAAGGCGCGGCTCGGAGCGAACGCCATCCTCGGCGTGTCGCTGGCCGTGGCCAAGGCCGCCGCGGACTCGGCCGAGCTGCCGCTGTTCCGCTACCTCGGCGGGCCGAACGCGCACACGCTCCCCGTGCCGATGATGAACATCCTGAACGGCGGGGCGCACGCCGACTCCAACGTCGACATCCAGGAGTTCATGATCGCCCCGATCGGGGCCGGCAGCTTCCGCGAGGCGCTGCGCTGGGGCGCGGAGGTCTACCACGCGCTGAAGTCCGTCCTCAAGGAGCAGGGCCTGAACACCGGCCTGGGCGACGAGGGCGGCTTCGCCCCCGACCTGCCGTCCAACCGGGACGCGCTGGACCTGATCCTGGTCGCCATCGACAAGGCCGGCTACGTCCCGGGCCGGGACATCGCGCTCGCGCTCGACGTCGCCGCCACCGAGTTCCACAAGGACGGCGCCTACGAGTTCGAGGGCAAGTCCCGCTCGGCCGCCGAGATGATCGACTACTACGCCGAGCTGGTCAACGCCTACCCGCTGGTCTCCATCGAGGACCCGCTGGACGAGCAGGACTGGGACGGCTGGAAGGAGATCACCGACCGCCTCGGCGCCCGCGTCCAGCTGGTCGGCGACGACCTGTTCGTCACCAACCCGGAGCGCCTGGCCCGCGGCATCGCCGGCGGCCAGGCCAACGCGCTGCTGGTGAAGGTGAACCAGATCGGCACCCTGACCGAGACGTTCGACGCCGTGCAGCTCGCCCACCGCAACGGCTACCGCTGCATGATGTCGCACCGCTCCGGCGAGACCGAGGACACCACGATCGCCGACCTGGCCGTCGCGGTGGACTGCGGCCAGATCAAGACCGGCGCCCCGGCCCGCTCGGACCGCGTCGCCAAGTACAACCAGCTGCTGCGCATCGAGGAGGAGCTGGACGACGCCGCGCGCTACGCCGGCCGCTCGGCGTTCCCGCGGTTCCAGTACGAGGGCTGACCGGCCCGACGGGGTATCGTCGTCACTCATGAGATCGGAGGCCGAGGGCACCGGACCTCGGCGCTTGAGCGCGGTCCCGACGCAGCGGCAGGACGCTGCGTCGGGACCGTCGCGCTCGGGCGAGGAGGGCGGCGGCGGCAAGGGCTCCGGCCCGCGGCCTCCCGTGAAGCGCCGCACCCGCTACACGGCCCGCGCCGCGGTCCTCCTTCTGGTGTTCTGCGCGCTGGTCCTGGCCCTGGCGTACCCGCTCCAGCAGTATTTCTCGCAAAGCTCACAGATCGACAAGCTGAAGAAGCAGAACGCGGAGAAGCGCCTCCAGGTCGCACAGCTCCGTCAGGAACTGGACCGCTGGCAGGACCCGGACTACGTCCGCATCCAGGCGCGCAGCCGGCTCCACTACGTCCTGCCCGGTGAGACCGGACTGCGCCTGCTCGGCTCCGGTGACGCCGCGACGGGTGTCCAGAACCCGACGTCAACTCAGAACGAGAGCCCGGACGCCTGGTACTCCCAGCTGTGGACTTCGGTGACGTCGGCGGCGACGACGCCTTCAAGCTCGACAGCGCCGACAGCGCCGACAGCGCCGACAGCGCCGACGACGTCGCCATCGCCGGCCACCAAGCACTGAAGCTCAGTTCACCCCGAGGTACTTCAGCACCGCCAGCACGCGCCGATGGTCCTCGTCGGCCGGCGGCAGCCCCAGCTTCGTGAAGATGTTGCTGATGTGCTTCTCCACCGAGCTGTCGGCCAGCACCAGCTGCTTCCCGATCGCGGCGTTCGACCGCCCCTCGGCCATCAGCGCCAGCACCTCCCGCTCCCGCGCGGTGAGCGCGTCCGTGGGATGCGACCCGAGCAGCTGCACCACGACCTCCGGGTCCAGCACCGTCCCGCCGCCGGCGATGGTCACCAGCGCCTGGACGAAGTCGCTGACGTCCGCGACCCGCTCCTTCAGCAGGTAGCCGACGCCCGACGCGTTCCCGGAGAACAGGTCCCTGGCGTACCGCGTCTCCACGTACTGCGAGAACAACAGCACCCCCACCTTCGGGTGGCTCTTGCGCAGCTTCAGCGCCGCGCGCAGCCCCTCGTCGGTGTGGGTGGGCGGCATCCGGATGTCCAGTACCACCGCGTCCGGCGGCTCGGCGGCGACGGCCTCCAGCAGCGCCTCCGCGTCGGGAACCGCGGCCGGCACCTCGTGCCCGCGCTTCGTGAGGATCTGGACGAGTCCGTCCCGCAGGACGCCCGAATCTTCCGCGATCATGATGCGCACGGGCTCCATTCTGGCCCAGGCGGACGGCCGGCCGCGGCCGAACCAGGAAGGTTCGGCCGCCACGCCCGCTCTAACCGGCGCTGTCAGGGTGTCGCCGGGGTGCCGGATCACACCCGCATGGGCAGCGTCACCACCACCCGCGTCGGCCCGCCGACCGGGCTGTCCACCGCCAGCGACCCGTCCACGGTCCGCACCCGGTCGAACAGCCCCGCCAGTCCCCCGGCGTACCCGACCCGCGCCCCGCCGCGTCCGTCGTCCTCCACTGTCAGCACCAGCTTCCCGGACTCCTGCACCACCGACAGCGCCGCCCGGGTCGGCGCGGCGTGCTTGGCCGCGTTGGTCAGCAGCTCCGCAGCGCAGAAGTACGCGATGGTCTCGATCGCCCCGGAGGGCCGTTCGCCCAGCGCCACCGACACCGTCACCGGCATCGCCGAGCGGGCCGCCAGCGTGCCGAGCGCGTCACCCAGGCCGTTGTCCAGGGCCGCCGGGTGGATGCCGCGGGCCAGGTCCCGCAGCTCGTTGATGGCCTGCTTGGCGTTGCGGTGCGCGTTGTCGATCAGGATGCGGGTCTCGGTCAGGTCCAGCTCCCGGCCGGGCTCGCCGGTGGCGTCCAGGTTCTCCTTGGCCTCGCCGAGCTGCATGGCCAGCGCCACCAGCTGGGCCTGCGCGCCGTCGTGCAGATCGCGCTCGATGCGCCGCAGGGCCGCCGCCGAGTCGTCGACGGCGTGCGCCCGGCTGGTCGTCAGCTCCTCGACCCGGCGCTCGGCGCGGGTCGGGCCCAGCAGCGCGCTCATCAGGACCGTGTCGAACCAGATCAGCGCCTTCATGACCCACACCGCGGCGTACAGCCAGACCAGGCCGCCCACGGTGACCAGCAGGGCCCGCGGCCAGGAGTCGAAGTAGAACCCGTCGCCGAGCTGCAGGGCCGAATGGTGCAGGACGCCCTTGCTGTCCCGGTTCTCCGGATCGGCGAGCGCCCACCAGATCGGATAGGTGGTCATGATCAGGCCCTCGACGACGCCGAAGCCCAGCACGAAGAGGTACCCGACGGCCAGCGGCATCCGCACCAGCAGGTAGGCCTGGGACCGCCAGGCCGACAGATCGCCCAGCGCCGCGCCGAGCTTGGCCAGCACCCCGTGCGCCGCCGCCCACCGCTGGTTCGGCGGCGGCGTCTCGATCTCGTGGTCCAGCAGCTTGCGCGCCATCCCGCGCTGGAACCCGGCGTACTGCCGGGCCAGGTAGATCGCCAGGGCGATCAGCGGCAGCCCGACGAACGTGAAGCTCAGCGCCCCGCCGACGGCCAGCGTGACCACGACGTAGACGAAGCCCGCGAACCCGAGCGGCGCGGACACGAGCGCGTAGAGATACTGGCCGCCGGTCCGCGCGGACACCGGGCTCAACAGGAAACGCTTCATGGAAGAAAGTCTTGCCGATCATGGCCGCCCGTCCCACGGTGCGGCCCGTGAACTTCGACCCCCGGTTATCCCTACCATGAACGTCCGGTGGCCCGCAGGTCGCGGCGGATTCCCGGATCCGGGTGGGGCGGCCGGGGCGTCCGGGTCAGGAGGGGAACACGGTGTTCGTCGTCGAGGCCGTCCAGGTCAGCTTCTCCACCTTCGCCTCACCGCCGGCCAGGTCCAGCTCCGGCACGAGATCGGAGAAGTGCTCCAGAGCGGCGCTGAGCGCGGTCGCCAGGGACGCGCTCGCCTGGACCGACTCCACGCCGCGGGCGACCGCCCACCGGTCGGCATCGACGGTCACCCGGACTTTGACCGTCGCCGATACGTTCACGTCCACGTACTCAGAGTAACCTCTTGCGGCCTCACGCGGGATGGCCTTCTATACACGCATGGTGACGGTCGCGGAGCTGGTCGGCGCCCAGACCCGGCGCGCCGGCGTCGGCCTGCTGGGCCCGGCGGGGGTGCGGTATCAGCACGCGGAGATCGCGGCGCGCGCGGCGAGCAGGGCGGCGCTGTTCCGGCGGCGGCACCGGACGGGCATCGAGCCGCATATCGGGATCCTGGCGGACAACGGCGACGAGTTCGTGTTCTGGCTCGAGGCCGCCGCGCTCGCCGGGGCGGCGCTGGTCGGCGTGAACCCCACCAGGCGGGGCGCGGAACTGGCGCGGGACATCCGGCACGCCGAGTGCGAGCTGCTGGTGACGTCCCGGTCGTACCTCCCGCTGCTCGCGGGGGCGGGGCTCGGGCCCGGCTCCGACGGTCACGGCCCGCCGCTGCTGGTCATGGACGAACCCGGCTACCGCGAGGCCCTGGCGCCGTTCGAGGGCGTCGCGCCCGAAGAGGTGGACCCGGTCGCACCGGTCACCGAAGACACCCGGATGCTGCTCTACTTCACGTCCGGCTCCACCGGCGCGCCGAAGGCCGTCACCTGTGGCCAGGGCCGCCTGGCCGCCGCCGGGACGATGATGGCCGACCGGTTCGGCCTGTCGGCGTCAGACGTCTGCTACATCCCGATGCCGATGTTCCACGGCAACGCGATCCTCGCCAACTGGGGCCCGGCGCTGGTGGCCGGTGCGGCGGTGGCCCTGCGCGACCGGTTCTCGGCCTCCGGCTTCCTGCCGGACGTCCGTGCCTATCAGGCCACGTACTTCACCTACGTCGGCCGCGCGATCTCCTACATCCTGGCCACGCCGGAACACCCCGACGACGCCCGCAACACCCTGCGCGCCGGCTTCGGCACCGAGGCCGGCCCGGTGGACCGCGACCGCTTCGAACGCCGCTTCGGATGCCACCTGTCGGAGGGCTACGGCGCCTCCGAAGGCGGGATCAACATCGTCGCGCCGCGCAGCTTCCCGGCGTCGGTCCTGGCCCGGGGCGCCGCGGTCGGCCGCGCCGACGAGACCCTCTCCATCGTCGACCCCGAAACCGGCGCCCCCTGTCCACCCGGCACGTTCGACTCCGCCGGCCGTCTGCTGAACGGCGCCGACGCCATCGGCGAACTCGTCCGCACCGGCCCCGGCGCCTTCACCGGCTACTGGAAGAACCCCGCCGCCGACGCCGAACGCTACTCCGACGGCCGCTACCACAGCGGCGACCTCTTCTACGCCGACACCGACGGCTGGCTGTACTTCGCCGCCCGCAAAGCGGACCGGATGCGCGTGGACGGCGAGAACATCTCCGTCGCCCTGCTGGAGGCGATCCTGGCCCGCTGGGAGCCGGTCGAGGCGGTGGCCGCGTACGCGGTCCCGGACGAGGTCACCGGCGACGCGGTGATGTGCGTCCTGGTGCTGAGGCAGGGCTCCGCGTTCGACGCGGCCGCGTTCGCGAAGTTCCTGGCCGCCCAGGCGGATCTGGGGACGAAGATGGCGCCGCGATTCGTGCGGATCGCCGAAACGCTGGTCACCACCGCGACCGAGAAGGTGTCGCGCTACGCGTTGCGCGAGCAGGGATGGTGGGACGTCGGCGAGGACGCGGTGTGGACGCGGCCGGGGCGCGAGCTCGTCTACGAGGTGCTCGCGGCGGATCAGTAGAGACGCAGCACGCCGTCGGGGTCGGCCTGGAGCACGAAGTCGTGGAACCTCATGTTGGCGATGTCCAGGTTGTCGCTGATCGCCTGCACGGCGGACGGGACAGCCCGCAGGACGTCGCCGGGCGACTCGTATTCGTCGACGCTGAGGGCGATGAGCGGGTGCTCGGGGTTCTCCATGGTCATCGCATCAGCCACGAACAGGACGCGATGCCGGTGTCTGGTCGGCAGATGGGCCATGAGCCGCCCCGGCGTGAGGCCGGCGAATGCGCGGTCCTCGCAGGTGAGAACGTAGGCCTGGAACCCGTCCCTGGTCGGTGCCCCCGCCGTCGCGACAACCGCGCGCCAGGCTTCGTCGTCGCGGAAGTCGGTGCGGACGACCAGCGCACCGTCTCGATGGTGTGGCAGGAGCGGAAGCGCGCGGCCCAGATCGTCGGGGATCGGTTCTATGCCGTGGGCCCGTTCGTACTTCTCCATGAGATCGGAGGGGATGCGACCGCGGTCTGAGATCTCCAC
The DNA here is from genome assembly GCF_039531675.1 of Catenulispora subtropica. Lineage (NCBI taxonomy): Bacteria > Bacillati > Actinomycetota > Actinomycetes > Catenulisporales > Catenulisporaceae > Catenulispora > Catenulispora subtropica. Next base: position 330,322 of record NZ_BAAAQM010000001.1, on the reverse strand, counting down.
CCCGTTCTGCCGCAGCCAAACCCGTATCGCCCGAGTGTCCCCTGGTCTTTCCATGGTGCGACCTTAGTCAGCCGTACCGACAACTCCGCGACCTAGGCGGAGGCGGCCGTCGGCAGCGTCAGCCGGAACTCCGCGCCGCCGCCGTCGGCCGCCGCCACGGTGACCCCGCCGCCGTGGCCGGCCGCCACCTGCGCCACGATCGCGAGTCCGAGTCCTGAGCCGGGCAGGTCGCGGGCGCTCGCGGCGCGGTAGAAGCGGTCGAAGATGCGCGAGAGGTCGGCTTCGGGGATGCCGGGGCCGTGGTCGCGGACCGTCAGGGTGGCCCGGCCGGAAGCGACGGTCAGGCGGACCTCGACCAGGCCGGCGTCGGGGGAGAACTTGGCGGCGTTGTCGAGGAGGTTGCGGATCGCCTTGGCCAAGCGGTCGGAGACGCCGACGACTTCGCACTTGGACAGGTCGGTCTTGAAGGCGACCTTCGGCCAGTGCGTGGCCGCGCGGTCCACGCAGCGGTCCACCAGGAGGTCGAGGCGCTGTTCTTCGAGGAGGTCCGCCTGCTCCTCGCCGCGGGCCAGCTCGACCGTGTCGGTGACGAGCGCGGTCAGGTCGTCCAGGCCGCTCATGATGCTGGTCACCAGGGCGTCGCGGTCCTCGGGCTCCAGGCGGCGGGCGTTCGCCAGCACCTCCACGTTGGTGCGCAGCGCGGTCAGGGGGGTGCGCAGCTCGTGCGAGGCGTCGGCGACCAGCTGACGCTGGCGGTCGGTGGCCTCCTGGACCGCGTCCAGCATCGTGTTGAAGCTGGCCGCCAGCCGGCCGAGTTCGTCGCGGGAGGCGCCGCTGCGGGCGTCCGGGATGCGGTGCGCCAGGTCGTGGGTGGTGGCGATGCGCTCGGCGGCGCCGGTGAGCTCGGCCACGGGGCGCAGAGCGGTGCGGGTCACCAGCCAGCCCAGGCCCGCGGCGAGCACGATGCCCGCGCCGCCGGCGCCGAACAGCTCCCAGCCCAGCGTGGACAGCTGGTGGTCCACGCCGGCCAGGGAGAACGCGATCTGGATGGCGCGGCCGTTGCCGATCGGCAGGGTGAGCATCCGCAGGTGGTCGTCGCCCATGTGCACCGAGGCCACGTGGTCTTCCAGACTCCCGGCGGCCACCGCGGCGTCCTGGTCGGAGATCGGCATGACGCGCTGCTGGGCCGGGACGAGGCTCGCGGTGTGCTCGTCGTGCTGCTTGAGGCTCAGCGGCGAGCCGGTCGCGTCGATGAACTGCCACTTGCCCTGCTGCTCGCCGAACAGCGCGGGGCGGTCGGGGAGGCGGAGGAAGCCGTGCTTCAGCGGGCCCTGGATGCGCTGGCCCTGGCTGTACAGGCCATCGTCCACGTGCTGGATGAGTTCGTGTCGCACGGCCACGTAGGAGAAGCCGACACCGCTGCCGACGCCCGCGGCGACCGCGATGGTGGCGGCCAGGGCGAGGCGCGCCCGCAGCGGCATGTCGCGCCAGACGGCGGCGGGGGAACGGCGCCGGGGCCGGCCGGTGTCGTCCCGGGACCCAGCCGGCTCCGAGGACGAGACCGAGGGCGAGGGCGAGACCGAGGGCGAGGGCGAGGGCGAAGCCGGGATCACTGCATCGGACGCCGCCTCGAACGGCATCGCCCCGCCCATTCCGGTCACCACCCCGGCACCGACCCCCACACCCATCGCGGCCCGCCGCCGCAGCCATCCCCACTTCACGCGGGAACCCGCAGCGTGTACCCGAACCCGCGCACCGTCTGCACCAGCCGCGGCTCGCCGCCGGCCTCCGTCTTGCGGCGGATGCAGGACACGAAGACCTCCAGCGAGTTGGACTCCGGTCCGAGCTCGTAGCCCCAGATCCGGTCCGAGATCACCTCGCGCGGCAGCACCCGGCCGGAGTTCCGCATCAGCAGCTCCAGCAACGCGAACTCGGTCCGGGTGAGCTCGATCGAGCGCCCGGCGCGGTACGCCAGCCGGGACTCCGGGTCCAGCTCCAGGTCCTCGAAGACCAGCCGCTCGGACTCCGGCAGCGGCTCGTAGTCCGCGCGCCGCAGCAGCGCCCGCACCCGGGCGTGCAGCTCGGCCAGCGCGAACGGCTTCACCAGGTAGTCGTCCGCGCCGGCGTCGAGTCCGGCGACCCGGTCGCCGACCGCGTCGCGCGCGGTCAGCAGCAGGACCGGGGTGTGGTCGCCGACGCCGCGCAGCCGCCGGACCACCTCCACCCCGTCCAGCTCCGGCATCATCACGTCCAGCACGATGGCGTCCGGCGGGTCGGCGGCGATCTGCTCCAGCGCCGCCAGGCCTCCGGCGGCGGTGCGCACGCGGTAGCCCTGCAGGCGGAACGCCCGCGCGACCGCGTCGCGGATCTCGGTGTCGTCGTCGACGACCAGCAGGCTGCGGGATTCTCCGGTGTCCATCCCGTCCAGTATCACCCGTTTGACCCACCCGGCGAAGACGCGTTCGGCGCCGGGGTGCGGCTGCCGCGGCCGCCGCCGAACCCGCCGAAGTTCGTGATCCCGCTGAGCACCGAACGCGCGGTGATCTTGCCGCTACCGTCCGGAGTCCCGATCACCGTCACCTGCGAGCCGTTCGCCAGATCCGAGACCGTCCCGGTCTTGCCGATGGTGACGGTGGTCTGGCCGTTGGTGTCGACCGTCACCTGCTTGCCGGTGGAGTCGGTGACGGTCAGCGTGGAGCCGTCGACCGCCGTCACGGTGCCGACGACGGTGCCGCCGCGGCCGAACTGGCCGTTCTGCCCGCCGGCCGCGCCGCCGGTCTGGCCGCCGTTGGCGCCGAACTGGCCGCGGGCCCGGGCGGTGGTGCCGGCCGCCGCCGGGTTCGTGCTCTTGCCGGACGAGTCCGCGTTGGACTTGCCCACCGCGATCCCGCCGACGAACCCGCCGACCGCCAGCACCGTGCCCGCCAGGGCCAGCGTCACCTTCGGCAGCCCGGCGCCGCCGCGCGGCTTGAGCTGGCCGGAGATGTCCGGCGCGGAGGGGGCGGAGGACAGGAGCTCGAACTCCTCGTTGTTGCCGGTGCCGGCGGGCTTGGCGCCCTCGTTCTCAGACATCAGTGATCCTCTGTTGGTCTCGTGCTTCGTGGGTGCTTACTCGTGGCGCAGAGCCTGGATCGGGTGCAGCTTGGCCGCCCGGTTGGCCGGGAACGACCCGAAGAACAGTCCGATCAGCGCCGAGACCGCGAAGGCCAGCGCGATCGAGGCGGGCACGATCACCGGTTTCACCCCGGCCACCGTGAAGCGGGTGCCGATCAGCCCGGCGACGACGCCGAGCGCGCCGCCGATCAGGGACAGCAGCACCGCCTCGATGAGGAACTGCCCGAGGATGGCCGCGCGCGGCGCGCCCAGCGCCTTGCGGATGCCGATCTCCCGGGTCCGCTCGGTCACCGTGACCAGCATGATGTTGGTGATCCCGATGCCGCCGACCACCAGCGAGATGGCGGCGACCGCGCCGAGCAGCACGGTGAAGGTGTGGGTCGTGGAGTCGGAGGTGGCCAGCAGCGACTGCTGGTTCAGCACCCGGAAGTCCGGCGACGCGGTGGCCGCCAGGTGGTGCCGCGCGGTGAGGATCGACGTGATCTCGTCCTGCGCCGCGGTGGTCGCCGAGGCCGACTTGGCCTCCACCACGATCTGGTTCAGCGATCCGAAGCCGGTCAGCGAGTTCTGCACCGTGGTCAGCGGCGCCACCGCGAAGTCGTCGGCGTCGTTCAGCCCGGTGGAGCCCTTGGCCTTCAGCACGCCCTCGACCGTGTAGGGCACGCTGTTGATCTGCAGCCGCTGCCCGACCGGGTCCGCGGTCCCGAACAGGTCGGTGGCCACGGTCTGGCCGATCACGATCACCTTGCGGGCCTGGGCCACGTCGTCGTCGCCGATCAGCGAGCCCTCGGAGAGCTCCCAGTTGGTCGCCGGGAAGTACGTCGGCACGCTGCCGACCAGCTGCGCGATCTGGTGCGTGGCGCCGGAGTAGGTGGCGGTCGGGCTCGCCGTCACCACCGGCGAGGAGGTCAGCACGTCCGGCGCGTTCGTCGGGTCGACCAGCGCCTGCGCGTCGGCGGTGGTCAGCGCCGACACCGAGCTCTGCGTGCCGGTGTTGCGGGCCGCGCGCTGGCCGAAGCCGCCGGCCTGCCGCGAGACGGTCAGCAGGTTCGTGCCCAGCTTGTTGATGTTCGCCTGCACCTGGGCGCCGGAGCCCTTGCCCACGGCCACCAGCAGGATCACCGCGCCGACGCCGATCAGGATGCCCAGGGTGGTCAGCGCCGAGCGCAGCTTGTTCGCCCGCAGCCCGGCGAACGCGAAGCGGAAGACCTCGCGGATTCTCATGAAGCGCTCCCGTGCCTAGCACTGTGCAGTTCGGAGGACCGAGCCCGGGCGCCGTCGCGCCGGTCGGAGACGATCTGCCCGTCCATCAGCCGGATCGCGCGCCGGGCGTGCTCGGCGATGTCGTGCTCGTGGGTGATCAGGACGATGGTGCGCCCGGCCGCGTGCAGCCGGTCGAACAGGGCCATCACGTCGGCCGAGGAGCTGCTGTCCAGGTTGCCGGTGGGCTCGTCGGCCAGGATCAGCGAGGGCGCGGTCACCAGCGCCCGGGCCACGGCCACCCGCTGCTGCTGGCCGCCGGAGAGCTCGTTCGGCTTGTGGTCCAGGCGCTCGCCCAGACCCACCAGCTCCAGCGCGGCCCGGGCCCGGCGCCGCCGCTCGGCGGTGCCCACGCCGGCGTACACCAGCGGCAGCTCCACGTTGTCCAGCGCGGTGGTGCGGGGCAGCAGGTTGAAGGACTGGAAGACGAAGCCGATCTTGCGGTTGCGGACCAGCGCCAGCTGGCGGTCCGCGAGGTGCTCGACCTCGATGCCGTCCAGCAGGTAGCGGCCGGAGGTCGGTACGTCGAGGCAGCCGACGATGTTCATCAGCGTCGACTTGCCCGAGCCCGACGCGCCCATGATGGCGACGTAGTCGCCGGCCGGGACGGTCAGGGTCACGCCGCGCAGGGCGTGGACGGCGGTGCCGTCCATCCCGTAGGTCTTGCGGACGTCGGTGAGCTGGATGACCGGCTGGGGGCCGAGGACGAGGGTGTCGCCCGGGCCGTCGCCGCCGCCGCTTCCGGTGCCGCCCGCTCCGGCTGTTCCACCCATGCCGGTCACCCGCCGAATCCGCCCCGGCCGCCGCCGAGGCCGCCGCCCAGACCGCCTCCGGCGCCGCCGCCGAACCCGCCGCGGTTGCCCGTGGTGGACCCGCTGGTGGTGCGCGAGGAGAGCAGCACCTGGTCCCCCTCGTTCAGGCCGGACGTGATCTCGGTGGTGGCGTCGCCCACCACGCCCACCTGGACCGGGGTCGGCGTCTGGGTCTTGCCGCTGACCAGGGTCACCAGGCTCTGGCCGCCGACCGTGGTCACCGACGAGGAGGGCACGTAGAGCACGTTCGTCACCTTGTCGGTGACGACCGAGACCGAGGCCGTCTGCCCCGGCTTCAGGGCCGCGAGGTCCTGCTGGCCCGCCGTGAACTGCAGCGTCACGCCGTACTCCACGACGTTCGACACCACGGTCGCGGTCGGGTCCACGGACTGCACCGTGGCGGTCAGCGCCGAGCCGGGCACCGCGTTGATCGAGACCTGCGCCGCCTCGCCGGCCTTCAGCTTGGCGGCGTCGGTCTCGGCGAACTGGGCCCGCACGGTCAGCGTGCTCATGTCGCCGAGCACGACGAAGCCGCTGCCGGACTTGGCCGTGCTGGAGGACGAGGAGCTCGACGCGCCCGACGCTCCGGACCCCCCGGACGCCCCGGAGGAGCCCGAGGACGAGGAAGCCGCCGACGAGCCGGACGACCCGGCGCTCACCGAGTCCCCGACCGCGCCGCCGACCGAGAGCACCGTGCCGGCCGTCGGGGCGGTGATGGTGGTCCCCGCCACCGCCTTCTGGGCGGCCGAGACCGCGTTCTGGGCGTTCACGACGGCCTGGTTCGCCTGCGCGAGCTGGTCCGGCGTGGCCGGCGCCGCGGAGACCGCCTGCTGGGCCACCGAGGTGTTGTACGAGTTCTGCGCCTGCGTCAGCGAGTTCTGGGCCTGGTGCAGCGACTGCGTGTCCTTCTGCGCGCCGGTCTTCTGCGCGTTCTGAGCCTGCGTCAGCGCGTTCTGGTCCTGCGCCACCTTGTTGGTGTCGGTGGTGCACGCCTGGCTGGCCGGTGTCGCGCAGTCCTTGGTCTGCGCCGCCTGGTCCGCGGCCAGCGTGTTCTTCGCGGTGGCCACGGCCGCCGCCAGGTTGGCGGCGTCGACGGATATGGCGTTCTGGGCGTCCGAATACGAGGTCTTGGCCGCCGCCAGGCTGTCCGAGGCGGACTTCAGCTGCTGCGCGCTCAGCGCCGCCTGCTGCGGGGTCTGCCCCTGTTGCAGCTTCGCCAGCTGGGCCTGCGCGGTGGTCAGCTGCGCCTGCGCCGCCGTCAGCTGCTGGTTCGCCTCGGTGGGGTCGACCTTGGCCAGCACCTGGCCGGCCTTCACCTGGTCCCCGACCTTCACGTCGACCTCGGTCACCGTGCCCGAGGCGGTGAACGCGAGGTTGTCCTGCGCCGGAAGCGTGACGTTGCCGGAGGCGGAGACCTGGGCGGTCACGTCACCGCGCTGCACCGTGACGGTGCGGCTGCTGGAGGCGGCCTTGCCGGTCGACGACGAGCCGAGCAGGGCCCAGGCGCCCGCACCGCCGGCGGCGACGACCACGGCGAGCGAGGTGTTGATCCAGACCCCCTTGGGGAGTCGCGGGCTATCGGTCATGGCGCCAGAGGTTTCCCCCTGCGGCTGAAGCGAAGGTGAAGGAGAACGTCAGGTCGCGTTATTCGACACCCTGGTGAACAGGCGGCGATCCCCGATAGCTTCTGGAGGGTGCCGAAGATTGACTGGACCCCCGGGCTGGGGCGCCGCGGCCGGCCGCTGCGCCGGGTGCTGGGGATGGGCCAGCGGCAGGGGCTGATCGTGTTGTCCGGCCTCGCCGCCGTGATGGTGCTCCTCGCCGTCGTCACCATGCTCGGCGGCTTCGACGACGATCCCAAGGATCCGGGACCGGCGCTCGCCGGCGGCGGGACGGATCCGAACACCGACGCCTCAGCGGGTGGCGCGGCCGGCCTGAAGGGCTCGGCGAAGGCCGCGGAGCTGCTGCGGGAGTCGATCCAGCACTACGCCGACCTGCTCGCGGCCGGCCAGAAGATCGTCGGCACCACCCGCTACGCGGACATCGCCGCGTACGACAAGGCCTACACGGACCCGAAGTCGCCGGCCGCGGCGTTCGCCAAGTTCCGCATGGCGCCGAATCCTCAGGGCGACTCGTCGTACCTGAACGCCGCCGCCCGCGCCGCCGCGGCGTACGGAGGCCGGCCGAAAGCCCTGAATCAATGGTCGAACGACATGACCGCGGTTCGCGGGGATCTGGGCGACTGGGTCGCGGCGGCCGCGCGGTACCAGCAAGGCTCGCTCGGCCAAGCGGATCTGGACGCGGCGGCCGCCAAGGTGAATCAGGACCTCGACACCGCCAGAAACGACATCGCGGCGCTCACCCGCTGAGGGTGCTGGACACGGGGTTCTCCTCAAGCCACGCGAGTACCTGCTGGGCGTGGAGGTTCGGCGGGAAGACCGGATAGAAACAGTGCTCGATCACGCCGTCGCGCACGACAAGCGTCAGGCGCTTGTAGAGGACACGATCGTGAGCCTCGAAGGTCGGTAGGTTCAGTGCCCCGGCCAGCCGCAGCTGGGGGTCGGACAGCATGGCGAACGGCAGGCGGAGACGATCGACCAGCTCCCGCTGGTAGGCCGTGTCCTGGCTGGACAGACCGAAGACCCGGCCGGCCCCGGCGGCGAGCAGTTCGGCGTGGTGGTCGCGGAAGCCGCAGGCTTCGACGGTGCAGCCGCGTGCGCCGGGGATCGCGTTCCAGCCGTCGGGGATGTCCACGTCGGGCCGTCCGGAGAGCGGATACACGTAGAGGACGGTGCGGCCGGGGCCCAAAGCATCGAGGCCGATGATCTCCTGGGCCGTACTCAGGAGCCACACGTCCGGGACAGGACGGCCCGGCAGATGGTCGGCGGCGCCATCGTCCGCGGGGACGGGCAGATCCAAGGGCAGGGAGTAAAGGTCGTCCACGTATGGCTCCTCACTTTCGCCGGATGCGAGCACGGCACCGGGTGCGGGCGCGGTGTCCTGGGTCCGCCGGCACGCCGCCTCGCGGAGCCGCTTCGCCAGGGCGTCCCGCCGCTCGCCGAGGTCCCGGATGCGCCGGTCGAGGTCCGCGATGGCGTCGCGGTACCCGGCCAGCGACGACGGACAGTCGTCGACCTCGCCGCCGTCGGCCAGGCAGTCCAGGAACGGCCGGGTACGCTCCGCCGCGATGCCGAGGCCGATCAGCCGGCGCACCTCGCGGACCACCCGGACGTGGTGGGCGGTGTAGTCGCGGTACCCGTTCGCCAGCCGGTCCGGGGTCAGCAGGCCCAGGGACTCGTAATACCGCACGGCCTTGGTCGTGACGCCGGCGTCGCGGGCCAGCTCGCCGATCTTCATGGGACGACCGTAAACGTTGACCCCGGGGGCAAGGTCAAGCAGTCGGGGCTGGTAGATCACGAGGAGCCGATCGCCCCGCGCATTCTCAGCCCTCTGCTATCGCGCCTCGGTCAACCTCCCATCTACCAGTTCCAGCCGCCGTTCAACCTTGATCTCTTCCAGGAACCGCTCGTCGTGGCTGATGACGATGAACGCCCCCTGATACGCGTTCAGCGCGCTCTCCAGTTGCGCGACGCTCACCAGGTCCAGGTTGTTCGTCGGCTCGTCGAGCAGCAGCAGGTGCGGGGCCGGTTCGGCGTAGAGCACGCACGCCAGCGTGGCGCGCAGCCGCTCGCCGCCGGACAGGGCGCGGACCGGCAGGTGGACGCGCTGGCCGCGGAACAGGAAGCGGGCCAACAGGTGCAGCCGTTCGGCGTCGGGCAGCGCCGGGGCCGCGGCGGCCAGGTTCTCGGCGACCGTGCGGTCCTCGTCCAGCAGGTCCAGGCGCTGCGACAGGTACGCCGTGCGGCCGTCGGCGTGCTGGACGGTGCCGCCGTCGGGCGCCAGCTCGCCGCCCACCAGCCGGAGCAGCGTCGATTTGCCCGCGCCGTTGGCGCCGGTCAGGGCGATCCGTTCCGGGCCGCGGACGGTCAGGTCCGCGCCGTCGCCGGCGAACAGCTCGCGGTCGCCGTAGCGCTTGCGCAGATGCTCGCCGACGAACAGGGTGCGGCCGGCCGGGACCCGGGTCGCCGGCAGCTCCAGGGCGATCTGCTGGTCCGAGCGCACGGCCCGGGCCGCGTCGTCGACCCGCTCCTTCGCGTCCTGCACCCGGGAGGCGTGCATCTGGCGGGCGCTGCCCGCGGCGTTCTCGGCGCTGCGCTTCAGCCCGCCGGCGACGATGCGCGCGAGCCCGGCGTTGTCCAGGTTCCGCGCCGCGTTCCCGGCCCGGCGTTCGGCCCGCTCCCGCGCCTGCTGCATCTCGCGCTTCTCGCGCTTGAGCTCCTGCTCGGCGTTGCGCAGCCGGCGCTCGGCCGACTCGCGCTCGGCTTCGACAGCCTCCTGATACGCGCTGAACCCGCCGCCGTAGAAGCGGATCCGGCTGCCGTCGAGCTCCGCGGTGCGGTCGACGCGCTCCAGCAGCTCCCGGTCGTGGCTGACCACCAGCAGGCAGCCGCGCCACTTCTCCAGGACGTCGTACAAGCGCCGCCGGGCCGGGCCGTCCAGGTTGTTGGTCGGCTCGTCGAGCAGCAGCACGTCGGGCCGCCGCAACAGCTGCGCGGCCAGGCCGAGGGAGACCGCCTGCCCGCCGGACAGCGTGCTGAGCGGGTCGCGCAACGACACCTGCCCGAGGCCGAGCCGCTCCAGCTCGACCCGGGCCCGGTCCTCCACGTCCCAGTCGTCGCCGATGGCCGTGAAGTGGCGCTCGTCGGTGTCGCCGCGCTCGATGGCGTCCAGCGCGGCGATGACGCCGGCCATCCCGAGCACCTCGGCCACGCTGCGCTCGGCGGTCAGCGGCAGGTCCTGCGGCAGGTAGCCGAGCACGCCGGCGACCGAGACGGACCCGGAACGCGGCGTCAGCACCCCGGCGATCAGCTTCAGCAGCGTGCTCTTGCCGGCGCCGTTGGGGGCGACCAGCCCGACGCGCTCGGCGTCGACGTTGAAGGTGAGGTCGTGGAACACCGGCACGTCGTCGGGCCAGGAGAAAGACAGGTCGGCGACGACGATGGGGGAGATGGACACAGATAAGCCCTCAGAGGAGCCCGCAGAGCTTCAGCTCGATACGGGAGAGATCAGTGGGGAAGACGAAGACACACACCGGCGGCTCAGCCGGAGATGTCGTCCTCACCCAACATGTCGCACTCCTCGTAGAGACTGTTCAACACCGTAACACGGCATCTCGCATGATGCGGGTCGGAAACAGTCCGTCGACACTCAGGCGGTCGGCAGCGAGACCGAGACTGTCGCGTTGCTGTGCACCGGCAGCGGCACGTAGTTCATCGTGCCCTTCTCGCACACCGCGGTGTTCGGCGCGATGGTCAGTGTGCCCCGCGCGAAATCGGCCGGCACCTCGAAGGCGACGACCGACTGCGTGTCGCCGAACGACTCCGGTTTCGACGGCACCGACGTGGCCGCGTCGGACGGCCTGTACTCCTTGCCTGCCGCGTCCTTCAACGTGTACGCCGACGCCGGTGTGACGCAGGTCGAGTATCCGTCGCTGCGGTCCGTCACGCTCAACACGAGCCAGCCGTCGGCCGGGTTCGACGGGATGGCGGCGTCCTTGCCGGAGAAGTAGCCGAGCTCGGCCTTGGTCACGGTGACCTGGTGCGCCTCGTCCTTGTCGTAGACGGCGACCTTGTAGGTGACCGGAGAGATGCCTTCCTGGTGCACGGTCGTGCCGCTCGTCGAACGGTACAGCGCGGCCGGCCGGTCGCCCTTGGGCTCACCCTGCAACAGGTCGAAGCTCTGCACGACGTTCGATGCCTTGAGCTCGCTTCCTGACCGAAGCCGTCGCGGTGCACCGCGCGCTCGGCGACGTGAGGTGGGAGGCGGTCAGCGGACGCGAACTCGGGATCGTCCTTCAGGACGAAGGGAGCGTTCGGGCGAAGCCGGATCCTTTCCAGCGGTTTCAACCGACCTTCGGTATCGAACGCACCGAGCAATAGAGGCACGACGTCCCATCAGGGAGCTGGTAGAAGGTCATCGGCATCCAGCCGGCTTCCCCCGGCCACTGGATGACGAAGGCGTCGGGCCCGAGGGGCCGCATCTCGCAGATCTCGGGGTCGGGCGACAGGTCGGCGAGTTCGCCGGTGGAGGTGAAGACCGCAGACAGGACGCCCTCGTTGTCGACGATCTCTATGCGGGTCCCGGCCTTCTCGTAGACGCCTACGAAGTCCGCCGGATCGAAGGGCGGTGGCTCGGCGGCCGGCATCGGCGCCGCCTTCATCGTGACGCCGGCCAGTTCCCTGGCGATCTCGCCGAAGACGGCACCTCGGAACGTGCGCATGTCGCCACCGTTGGTCACCAGGCAGATCGCGAGTCCGTGCTCCGGAAGGATCGACAGAAAGGCGTTCTGTCCGATCGTCGCGCCGTTGTGGCCGACGACCGGCGTGCCGTCCCACTCGTCCAGCATCCAGCCCAGGCCCCAGCCGGTGGCACGGTAATGGTCCGGCAGCTCGACCTGGCGCCGCTGCATGGCGGCGACGCTCTCCGGTGACAGGATCTTGATGCCCTCGGCGGTCGTCCCGCCGTCCAGGTGCAGCTTGGCGAAGGTCAGCACCTCGCGCGGCGTCGAGCAGATCAGCCCCGCCGGGCCGGTCGAGCGCATCAGGCTCCAGCGCGGCACCACCTTCAGCGGTTCGCCGTGCTGGCTCTCGTGCCCGGCGGCGGTCCGGAAGAGCAGCGCCTCCTCGGGCAGCGTGACCGTGTGCGTCAGCCCGAGCGGGCGGAACAGCCGCTCCCGCATCAGCTCATCCCACTGCACGCCGGTCACGACCTCCAGGACCCGGCCGAGGAGGATGTAGCCGGCGTTGCAGTACGACATGGTCGCGCCGAGCGGGTGGACCACCGCGGCATCGGCCAGGAGCGCCACGTACTTCTCCACGCAGTCGTCGCCCCGGCCGGTGTCGATGAACAGGTCACCGTCGATCCCGCTGGTGTGGGTCAGCAGGTGGCGGATCGTGACGCCCGCGGTCAGCTCGTCGGTCTTCAGCCGCAACGCGGGCAGCATCGAGACCACCGGCGCGTCCAGATCGAGGACTCCCTCGTCGACCAGGGCCATGACCATGGTCGCGACCCACACCTTGGTGATCGAGCCGATCTGGAAGAGCGTCTCGGTGGTGACTTCGACGCCTGTGGCGAGGTTCGTCACGCCGGCGGCCGCCTCGACGACGATCTCGCCGCGGTGCAGGACGGCCAGTGAAGCACCGACGATGCCGTGCTCATTCGCGAGGTCGGCGAGGCGATCGGGCCAGGAGGTCGTACGGTCGGTCATCCGGCACTCACTTCCGGTCGGTATGGTGTCAGAGGCCTGCGAGACTGCGGTCCCACGAGAACACCCCTTCGCACCGTACCGGCCGGAATCCCGGTGTGGGGAACCGATTTGTGGCGCAGGCGCGGTGCGGTGCCGCCGGCGGGGTCCTCTGCCGCACGACAAGGTCGCTTCGCCAGGGTTGAGGCGAGTTCGGAGACCGCAGGCGGTGGAAGTCGATCTGTGCTGCGAAACTCGCTCTTACAAAGGATAAGAGTGCAGGTCAAGAGCCTGTCGACAGCGGAGGATGTGGGATTCGAACCCACGGTGGCTCATCACCACTTTGGTTTTCAAGACCAACGCCTTCGGCCGCTAGGCAAATCCTCCTCGGACGCCCGGCGTCCGTGCGGCAGCAGTCTCTCACAACCGGCCGGTCCGGGTCAGGCGGCGCCGAACGGCAGCGTGTCCGGGCTCAGCGCGGCCGCGCCGGAGCGGGCGGCGGTCAGCCGGCGGCGGTGGTGGCGCCGGCACAGCACCTCGTAGCCGATCTCGTCCTCGATCGCGGTGTCGCCGACCATCACCTGCTCGCCCTCCAGCACCATCTCGCCGCGCAGGGTGCGGGCGTTGTGGGTGGCGCGGGCGCCGCACCAGCACAGGGTCTGGACCTGCAGCACCTCGATGCGGTCGGCGAGCTCGATCAGGCGCTTGCTGCCCGGGAAGAGGCGGGTGCGGAAGTCGGTGGTGATGCCGAAGGCGTAGACGTCGATGGACAGCTCGTCGACCATGCGCGCCAGCTGCTCGATGTGGTCCTCGGTGTAGAACTGCGCCTCGTCGGCCACGACGTAGTCCACCTTGCCGCCGGCCGACATCATCTGGACCACGTGGTTCAGCAGGTCGGTGTCGTCCTCGACCTCGACGGCGGCCGCCTTCAGGCCCAGCCGGCTGGAGATGGTGGCGCTGCCGGCGCGGTCGTCGCGGGTGAAGATGAGCCCGGCCCGGCCGCGCGCGTTGTGGTTGTGGTCGAGCTGCAAGGCGAGGGTCGACTTGCCGCTGTCCATGGTTCCGGTGAAGAAGACGAGCTCGGCCATGGTCGCTGATTATCCCCTACGGGTGGTGTGCGCTGCGAGCGTGGCGCGGATCCGGGCCGAGGACGCGGCCAGGAGGGGGCCGAGCAGCGGCGCGGCCAGCACCCCGGCCGCCGCGGCCACCCCGACGCCGGCGAACAGCAGCCGGTCGCCCGGCGTCAGCGCCGACCGCCACGCGGTCAACGCCACGTTCCGCCGGGTGTTCAGCACGGTCCACACCGACACCCGGTCGACGCGCGCCACCAGCCGCACGACGCGGAACAGGCTGCCGGCGGCGCAGCACAGCTCGGCGCCGGCGGCCGCGGCCAGTGCGTTCAGCGAGCGTCGGATCACCCGGTCACGATAGCCGGGAACACCGCGGGCGCGGACCCGGGAAGGGGTCCGCGCCCGGCGTGGTGCGGGTCCGGCTCAGCCCTGGCGGCTGATGCTCACCGCGGTCCCGTAGGCGCAGATCTCGGTCCAGACGTCGCCCATCTCCGAGGTGTCGAAGCGCATGCCGACGATCGCGTTGGCGCCGCGGTTCAGCGCCTCCTGGATCATCCGCTGCATGACCTCGTTGCGGCTGTCCACCAGCGCCTTGGTCATGCCCTTGAGCTCGCCGCCGAACATCGACTTCAGGCCGGCGCCCATCTGGCTGAAGGCGTTGCGGCTGCGGACGGTCAGGCCGAAGACCTCGCCGTAGACCACGTCGATGCGGAAGCCCGGGACGTCGTTCGTGGTGACGCAGAGGAAGTTCTGCTGCTGCGGCGGCGGGGCGTACTGCTGCTGCGGCTGCTGGTAGCCCTGCTGCGGCGGCTGCTGGTAGCCCTGCTGCTGTCCGTAAGGCTGCTGGCTCATGGTCCCCCCTGAGATGGGCGATCGGTGATAGTGGTCCGTCGGTATGACGATACGACAACCACCCCACGGTCTGGGCAGAGAGGATGGCCGCTCCTTGAAGTCGCGGTGAAAGCCAGCTGAATACGGCGGATATCGGGCGTCTTTCCGGCGGCGCGCCGCCGGAAGTCTGGAAAGATTCGGAGTGTGCAATCACTGCGCCGCCCCGAGCCGCGGCCGACCGGCCCGCGCCCCAGCGCATCGCGCCGCTCCGAGCCCGCCCCGGCCGCCCCGGCCGCCCAGGAGGTCCCGGGCCACGCCGGCCTCCGTACCGGCGCCTCCGGCCCGGCGCTGCCCCGCCGGGCCGCCGCCGACATCCCGGTCATCGCGCACCGCGGCGCCTCCGAGGACGTCCCGGAGCACACCCTGGCCGCCTACGAGGCCGCGCTGTTCCAGGGCGCCGACGGTCTGGAGTGCGACGTCCGCCTGACCGCGGACATGCACCTGGTGTGCGTCCACGACCGCCGGGTGAACCGCACCTCCAACGGCCGCGGCGTGGTCTCCACCCTGGAGCTGGCGCAACTGCGGCAACTGGACTTCGGGTCCTGGAAGCAGCCGCCCGGCGACTCCGAATACGTGGAGGTCCCCGACCTGCGCCGCGAGGGCGCGCACCGGGTGCTCACCCTGGAGCGGCTGCTGGAGCTGGTCGTGGACCACCCGCGCCGGGTGGAGATGGCGATCGAGACCAAGCACCCGACCCGCTACGCCGGCCTGGTCGAGGAGCACCTGGTGGCGCTGCTGGACCGGTTCGGCCTGGCCCACCCCCGGCTCGGCGAGCGCTCCCCGGTCCGGGTGATGTCGTTCTCGGCGATGTCGGTGCGGCGGATCCGGCGGCTGGCGCCGTCCCTGGAGACCGTGCTGCTGCTGGACCGCGTGCCCCTGCGCTTCCGTGACGGATCGCTGCCCCGCGGCGCGCGTATCGCGGGCCCCGGAATCCATATTCTGCGCACCCATCCGGAATACGTGGCGCGGGCGCATTCGATGGGAAACCGGGTCCATGTCTGGACCGTGGATCAAGCCTCGGATATCGACCTGTGCGTCGAGCTCGGAGTGGACGCGATCATCTCCAACCGGCCCCAGGCGGTACTGGCCAGGCTGGGGCGCGGCGGCTCGCGGGTGTCGGCGGAAGCTCATCCCGGCGTCATCGGGTTGAACCCTGATAAACCCTGAGGTTCCAGTTTTCTCCGAGGACGAACCGGGCATCTACCGCGAGTAGCTCCTCGTCGGCAGGGAGGGAGCCGTGGGGGTCGTCATGTCGGTGAAACCGGAGAGTCCCCGGGAATCGGCGGAGATATCCGAATCGGTCGAGCGCGGGCAGGCGCCGCGACCGGCGGGCGAGATCGGGACGGATTTCCCGTACGCGCCCGAGAGTGTGGGGATGGCACGCCACGCGCTGTCCGCGGCACTTCAGCGTATGCGCGTGGCGTCGACGGCCGCGGACGACGCGGTCCTGATCCTCTCGGAGCTGGTGAGCAACGCCTTGCGGCACGCGCTGCCGCTGTCCGGCGGCACCATCCGGGTGGCCTGGTGGATGGAGGACAGCAGAGTCCTGCGGATCGCGGTGACGGACGGTGGCCGTCAGCATCCTGAGAGAGCGGGGAGGGCCGCTTCCGGTCCGGAGAGCACGGACCTGGAAGCGGTGGACCTGGACGACGTAGACGAGTCCGCGGTCGACGGCCGCGGACTCGGCATTGTGGGGCTGTTGGCGGACGCCTGGGGCGTCGAGGCGCTCCCGCAGGAGGGCCGGGTGGTGCGCGCGGACGATCCGGGCGCCCCGAAGACGGTGTGGGCGGCGGTCCGTCTGCACGCCCGGCACGCCGCCGCGCCCCCGCCTCCGCAGGACCCGCCGCGCCGCTGGTGGCGCCGGCTGGGCTCGGCGCTGGCGCGGTTCCCGGGCCCCGGCCGGATCCGCGGGATGCGCGGGGCCCGGCTCGGCGGCGCCCGGCTCGGCCAGGCCCGGGGTGGACAGGGCGACGCGGGCGCCGCGGGGTCCGATACCGCCTGGGTGCCCCGGTACCCGGCGGGGGTCCGGATGACCGGGGCGTGAGGTCGCTGATCCGGCCCTCCTTCACCGCTCCAGGAGGCGCCGGATCTCGCGGCCGAGGATGCCGAGTCCGTCCAGGGTGAGCACGGACTCGGGGTGGAACTGCAGGCCGGTGAACGAGGGCCCGCGCAGCGCCGCCGTGAGTCCGGTCTCCGGGATCCGCACGGTCTCCAGCACCAGGAACTCCGGCATCCGGGCCGCGTACGAGTTGTAGAACGCCACCCGCTCGACGCTGCCGAACAGGTCCAGCTCCACCTGCGTGCCCTGCATCGGCGTGGGCAGCCGCACCAGGTCCAGCCCGAGCTCGCCGGCCAGCGCCTGGTGCCCCAGGCACAGCCCGAGCGTCGGCTTGCGCAGGTCGATCAGCCGTTTGGCCAGGGTCCGCACGGCCCGGATCCGCGGCGAGCCCACATCCCGCGGATCCCCCGGCCCGGGCCCGAGCAGCACCAGGTCGAACGCGTCCAGGTCCGGTACCTCGTCATGGGCGACGCGCAGGGTCTCCAGGCCCAGCGCCCGCAGCTCCACCGCCAGCATCGAGGTGAACGCGTCCTCGTTGTCGACGATCAGGACCCTGCGTCCGGCCAGCAGCGGGTCCACCAGGTCCGCCGGGTCGTGCTTGCTCAGCCAGAACGGCGAGAGGGTCTCGTTGCGCGCCGCCAGCAGTGCGGCGACCTCGGGGTCGTCGGACCACGGCGCCTCGCGTGGGGCCGGCGCCGCGTTCGCAGAGTTCGCAGAGTTCGCGGAGTGCGCCGAGTTCGCGGAGTGGGCCGAGGCCGCAGCGGCCGTCCTGGCGGCGGGGCTGGCCGCGCGGTAGTCGGCTGCGGCGTCGTGCGCGTCCAGACCGTCCAGGCTGCCGTCCAGACCGTCCAGACCGGCGGGTCCAGGCCCGCCCGCCGCGTCCCCGATCCCCTCGATCCCGGCGTTCCGCGCCCCGAACCGCACCCCGAACGCCCGCAGCACCCCGGCCGCCTTCGCGTACGTCTCCCGCACTTCCTCGTACGGATCCGAACCGCGCACCAGCGTCGCCCCGACCGGCACCCGCACCGTGCCGTCGTAGTCCAGGTACGCCACCCGCAGCAGCAACGGCGCGTCCATCGTCGGCGACCCCGCCGCGTCACGTCCGATCAGCGCCGCGACCCCCGCGTAGTACCCGCGGCCTCCCCGCTCGTGCCGCTTGATCACCCGGAACGCGTTGCGGATCGGCGAACCCGTCGCGGTCGGCGCGAACATCGTGGTGCGCAGGATCAGGCGCGGATCCATCGTGGTCCGCGCCTCGATGTAGTACTCGGTGTGCGCGAGGTTGGTCATCTCCTTCAGGAACGGCCCCCGCACCCGCCCGCCGAGGTCCCCCACCTCGGCCAGCATCTTCAGCTCCTCGTCCACGACCATCGCGAGTTCCTCGCGCTCCTTGGCGTCGCCCAGGAACTCCAGCACCCGCTCCCGCGGGGCCGTCGCCGGAGCCTCGCGCAGCGTCCCGCTGATCGGGTTCATCACCGCGACCCCGTCCGCCAGCGACACGTGCCGCTCCGGTGTCGCCCCGACCAGCAGCCCTTCCCCGGTGTCGATGAGGAAGGTCCAGTAAGCGTTCTTCTCGCTCGCCAGCAACGCCCGGAACGCCCCGTACGCCGTCTCCCGCGCGGCGTCGCAGTGCCCGACGAACGTCCGTCGCACCACGAAGTTCGAGCCCTCCCCGGCCCCGATCTCCTCGTCCAGCACCCGCTTCACCGAGGCCCCGTACGCCTCGTCGTCCACGTCGAAGGCTCCGTCCCGCAGCACCGGCGGCACGGCGGGCGGCAACTCGGAGATCGGCAGCCGGGATCGGCCGGTCACCCGTAGCGCCAACAGGGGCGCGTGGTCGTCGTGACACTCGTCGCCGCGCTCGGTCAGCTGCCGATAGGGGACGAGCACGAGCAACGTGTCCTCGGTGGGAAGATCCGCCAACGCGGGGAACTGCTCGAAGGCCGCCCCGGTGAGAAGTTCCACATCCGTGTCGGCGCCGCGTCTGATCAGCGCGAACGGTCCGTCGGGAATGCCACTCGGGTGGTCCAGGTCTGCCATGGCGATGCCTCTCTGTAGAGGCCGCTCTCCATGAGGCTCACCGGGAGTCCTCTGGAGAGTTCCAGAGAAGCCAGAACCGGCCGCCTCTCAAGGCGGCCGGTTCGGAGCGTGGGTGCGCTGCTACCGGGGTCCGCCTGGGGCGGACCACCACCACTGCTGTGGGTACGAGCGCATGCCCGCACAGTAGCAGGGTGTCACCCGGCGGTGTCGGCTCGTCTCACCCTCCGGGCCTACTAGGCTGGCCCGGAGCAACCACCAAGAGGTAGGAAGGGCCGGCATGGGCAAGAAGTCGAGCAGGGCCGCGAAGGCCGGCGCACCGAAGTCTGTCGAGGGCGAGATCCCGGTCGTCGGCGCACGCGAGGCGTGCCCGTGCGGATCCGGTCGCCGCTACAAGGCCTGCCACGGCCGCGAGGCCTCCGCCGCGGCGCAGCAGCAGGCCGCCGAGGTCACCGCCGCCAAGCGGCCCTTCGAGGGGCTGCCCGGAGAGACCGACATCGTCGCGATGCGCGAACTGGTCCCGGCGGCCACCGCGCCGCTGAAGCTGGTCGGCGAGCACGCCGACCGCAAGGTCACGCTGGCCACCGTGCTGCCGATGGCGGCCCCCGCGGTGCACCGCGACACCGGCGAGATCATGCTCGCGCTCCAGACCCTCGCCACCTCCGGCGACCCGGACCGGGACCTGGCCGACGCGCTGCTCCGCGCCCTGGACAGCACGCCCGGCACGGTCGTCGACTCGGCCACCCCGGCCCCGGACGGCCCCCGCCTGCGGGACCTGCTGGACACCTCGGGCGAGGGCCTGGACATCACCGTCCACGACGACTTCGGCTTCTGGATCATCGACGGCGCCGACGTCTCCGCCGAGGCCCAGCTGTCGCTGGAGCACGCCAACGCCGCCGCGTACCCCACCAAGAAGCTGGAGTCCGTGCCCTCCGCGTACTGGACGCGCATCCGCGAGAAGGGCCACCTGCGCTGGGTGATGCCCTACGAGGAAGAGAAGCTGATGGACGCGCTGGCGCGGCTGCACGCCGCCAAGCAGTCGGCCCTCGGCGAGGGCACCCGGTACGTCGGCGCCTTCCGCGCCTGCGGCCTCGTGGTGCCGGTGTGGGACCTCCCCAAGGAGATGGAGGCCTCGGAGATCGAGAAGCCGGCCGCCGAGTTCGCCGAGCGGCTCGCCAAGGCGCTCGCCGACGAGACCCCGCTGACCAACGAGGAACGGCGCGCGCGGGCCGGTCTGGTCAGCCGTCAGGTGACGCTGCGCTAAGGCGGGGCCTCCGGCCGCGGTGACGGAGAAGAGCGGGAGTCTTCGGACTCCCGCTCTTCCGTTGTGTGCGGGCCTACTGCTGGTGTTTGCCGCGATGCCGGGTGGCGAAGTACATTGCCACGCCGCCGCCGAGTCCGAGTGCTGACAGGACGGCCCACCACCACGCATCTCCGCCCTGGTCGGCCGGGAGCGCCCCGGTCTGGGCCACCGGCTGCATGGGCCCCTCCGCCGGGCTGGTCGGACCGTTGCGTGCTCCCCGTGATTGCAGGGGATGGCGCGCGTGGTGCGGTGCCTTGCCTCCGTTCGCCGACGCGTCGCCCGGGCTCGTCATCGTGCTGGGAAGCGGCGGTTCCGCCACGGCTCCGGCATCCGGCGCCGCCGGACCGCCGGGCATCGCCGGCGGGAGCGCAGCCGACGACGTCGTCGAAGGCCGCGACGCCGACGCCGATGCCGTGCCGGAGGGCGTCGGCGTCGAGGTGTTCTCACACGTCACCTGCACGTCCGCGAACCGCGCCTTCTGCATCGGTCCGCTGTAGAGCTCCTTCCCGGTGGAGTCGTAGAAGGTCCCGGTGAGGCTCAGATCGATGTGCGCGCGTGCGGGCATCGTCCCCGTCGGCGGGGCGGCGGTCGTCGTGTAACCGACCGTCAGGCTTCCGTGATCCACACCCGTCACCCCGACTTGTGCTCCGGTCACGGGAATCGTGGTGGTCTTCCCCGGCGGGACGGTCGTGCCCAGCACGTTCACCGCGTTCGGGTCGGCGTGCACGTGCGCCTCGGTGCAGCCGGCGTCGGTGTCCAGCGCGCCGATCGTGTAGATCGGCTTCCCGTGCAGGGAGTACGAGAGCGCGGGCGTCGCGCCCAACCGCGCCAGCGCCGAGTTCTTCGCAGCATCCGAATGCGTCTCGGCCTGTGTCGGCCCGGTGATCGTCAGGTGCTTCAGCACCCCGTCCGGATCCTGCGCCGGGTCCGCGGCGTCGTCGCCGCCGTTCTGCGCGACCCCGCTGGTCGCGTACTTGCCCTGGAAGGCCGTCAGTCCCAGCGCGGGGACGTCGTCGATGGTGAGGTTCACGAGTGTGCTGTCCGCCACGGTTGTCACCGGCACCGGCACCGGCACCGGCACCGGCACCGCCACCGTCACCGCCTGCGCCGGCTCCCCGGGGAACAGCGATCCCGTCCCGGCGATCGCCACCCCGCCCGCGGCCGCCGCCGAGGCGACCACTCCGGAGCGCCACCGACGGCCCGTGCATGTAAAAGCCATGGCGGCCATCAAATCGCACGAACCTCACGGGACCCGGCATTTCGAACGCCGCCGCCGCGTGCCTCGAACAGGTAGTTTTGCGTTGAACCATCGTCGTGGTTAGGGTGCTAACAGCCCGGTCGCTGGTGCATCCCCCGTCGCCAGCGCCCGGGCGTCTATCCGTCACCGGGGCTGCGGGTATTACTCAGCGGGCTTCTGTGATCACGGAGACGATCTTCAGCCGGTCGGCCGCGGCGTCGGCCGCAGATACGCGTCCAGCATCTGCGTCAGCTCCTCCAGCAACCGGTCCATCGGCACCGGTCCCGCCGCCCGCGCCGAGATCACGAACGACTGCGCCGTCAGCAGCACGGTCCGCGCCTGCAGCGCCACCGACCCGGACCGGATCGACCCGTCTTCGTGCCCTTGTTCCAGCCGCACCGACATCAGGTCCAGCGCGTAGTGCTGCAACCCGCCGAACTCCCGCGTCAGATACGGCAGCAGGAACTCGGCGTCGGAGTCCAGCACCTTGTGCATCAGCAGATCGCCGTGGAACGCCCGCACCACCTCGACCGTCCCGGTCACGAGCAGATCGCGCGCGGTCCGGTCGGCGCCGGTGACCTCCTTCAGCCCGGCGTTCCGCCGCACGACGCGCATCAGCTGCCGCCCGAGCACCTCGGTCAGCAGCGCGTCGATGTCGGGGTAGCGGCGGTACAGAGTCATCCGGGACACCCCCGCCCGCCGCGCCACCTCCGCCAGGGTGGTGTTGCGCAGGCCCAGGTCCATCAGCGCGGTCTGCGCGGCGTCCAGGATCTTGTCGTCGCTGTGTCGGCTGCGGTCCATCCCTCGTAAAGCTACATCTAGCATCGGGGCATGGGGCCCGAATCTGTCACAGACGTCACAAGCCGCGAGGTCTTCGTCGTGATCCCGGCGTGGAACGAGGAACGACGGATCGCCGCGACGGTGGGCGCGGCCGCGCGGATCGCGCCGGTCGTCGTGGTCGACGACGGCTCCCGCGACGCCACCGCCCGGCGCGCCCGGGAGGCCGGTGCCCGGGTCGTGACCCGGACCCGGCGCGGCGGCAAGGGGGCCGCCCTGGCCTCCGGCGTGGCCGCGCTTCCGGCCACGACGCGGTACGTGCTCTTCCTCGACGCCGATCTCGAGGGCAGCGCGGCCGACGCGGCACCGCTGCTCGAAGCCGTCCGCTCCGGCTCCTGCGCCATGGCCGTCGCCGTCCCGCCGCCGCAGCCGGGCGGCGGCCACGGCCTCGTGGTCCGGCTGGCGCGCGACGGAATCAGGAAGCTGACGGGTTTCGAAGCCGCCGCGCCGCTGTCCGGCCAGCGCTGCCTGACGGCGGAGGCGGCCAGGGCGGTCCGCTACGCGCCCCGCTTCGGCGTCGAGGTCGGCCTCACCGTCGACCTGATCGGCGCCGGCTACCGGGTCGCCGAGGTCCCCGCGGAGCTGCGCCACCGGGTCACCGGCACGGACTGGCGCGCCCAGCTGCACCGGGCCCGCCAGTACCGCGACGTGTGGCTGGCGCTGATGTTCAGATCCAGGTTCAGATCACGGTTCCGGCGTCGCCGGAGTCGGTGACGACCGGCTTGCCCGCGGCCGCCCAGGCCTGCATGCCGCCGGTCACGTTGACCGCCTCGACGCCGTTCTGGTTCAGGTAGGTCGCCACCTGCGCCGACCGGCTCCCGGCCCGGCAGATCACGTAGACCGGGCCCTCGGGCGTGCCGATCTCCTCCTTGCGCGCGACGAACACGGACATGGGGATGTGCCGGGCGGTCGGAGCGTGCCCGGCGGTCCATTCGTCGTCCTCCCGGACGTCCAGCAGCAGGCCGTCCTCGGGCAGGGAGATCACGTCGGTCGTGGCGAGCATGGGGTACTCCAGGCTTCTCTGGGCTGGTCGGGCGTGTCGGGTGGATCCCGGTGCCGGACATCCATCAAAGCATTACGGAGCGGCCGTGCCGACCGGCTAGCCTTGGTCCATGATTGACCTGCGTCTCCTCCGTACCGACCCGGAGCGTGTCCGCGCCTCGCAGCGCGCCCGAGGTGAAGACCCCACTCTCGTCGACGCGCTCCTGTCCGCGGACGAGGCGCGCCGCGCCGCGGTCTCCCGCTTCGACACCCTGCGCAACGAGCAGAAGCTGCTCGGCAAGCAGATCCCCAAGGCCGCCGGCGACGACCGCGCCGCCCTGCTGGAGCAGGCCAAGAAGCTCGCCGACGACGTCAAGGCGGCCGAGGCCGAGCAGAACGAGGCCGACGCCGAGCTGAAGCGGCTGCAGCTGGCCCTGTCCAACGTCGTCGTCGACGGCGTGCCCGAGGGCGGCGAGGACGACTTCGTCCTGCTGGAGACCGTCGGCACCCCGCGCGACTTCACCGCCGCCGGCTTCGAGCCGCGCGACCACGTCGAGCTCGGCAAGCTGCTCGGCGCCATCGACCTGGAGCGCGGCGCCAAAGTCGGCGGGGCGCGCCAGTACTACCTGACCGGCGTCGGCGCGCTGCTGGAGATCGCGCTGATGAACATGGCGATCGCCCAGGCGGCGAAGTACGGCTTCATCCCGATGATCACCCCGTCGCTGGTGAAGCCGGAGGCGATGGAGGGCACCGGCTTCCTCGGCCAGGCCGCGGAGAACGTGTACCACCTCGCCGAGGACGACATGTACCTGGTCGGCACCTCGGAGGTGCCGCTGGCGGCGTACCACATGGACGAGATCCTGGACGCCGACAAGCTGCCGCTGCGCTACGCCGGTTACTCGTCCTGCTACCGCCGCGAGGCCGGCAGCTACGGCAAGGACACCCGCGGCATCATCCGGGTGCACCAGTTCGAGAAGGTCGAGATGTTCTCCTACGTCGCGCCCGAGGACGCGGAGGCCGAGCACCAGCGCCTGCTGGACTGGGAGAAGGAGTTCATCACCGCCCTGGAGATCCCGTTCCGGGTGATCGACGTCGCGGCCGGCGACCTGGGCAGCTCGGCGGCCCGCAAGTTCGACTGCGAGGCCTGGATCCCGACCCAGGGCAAGTACCGCGAGGTCACCTCCACCTCGAACTGCACCGAGTTCCAGGCGCGCCGTCTGCAGATCCGCATGCGGGACGCCGACGGCGTGAAGCCGGTGGCCACGCTGAACGGCACGCTGTGCGCCATGCCCCGGATGATCGTCGCGATCCTGGAGAACCACCAGAACGCCGACGGCTCGGTCACGGTGCCGGCGGCGCTGCGCCCGTACCTCGGCGGCCGCGAGAAGCTGGAGCCGGTCGCGGGCTGAGCCGCGGGACGACCGTCCGCCGCCGCCCGGTGTCGCCGACACCGGGCGGTGCGACAGAATACGACCGGGGGAGGGC